>CAYUZL010000036.1:0-14321 GCA_964449725.1 uncultured Alteromonas sp.
CGTTGTAGAGCGAGCACTTGAATCGGGAGCTGAAAGCGTTATTGTTGCTACAGATAACCCTGATGTTGTTAACGCAGTAGCGGGTTTATGTCAGGTAGTAATGACAAGTCCAGATCACGAATCCGGTACCGAGCGTATTGCCGAAGTCGTTGTGAAGGCTGAATTGCCCGAAGACACGATTATCGTAAACGTACAAGGCGATGAGCCTTTTGTTCCTGCAAAAAATATTAAACAAGTAGCGCAATTACTTTCTGACTCAGAAGGGCATATGGCCACATTGTGTGCGCCTTTGGACAATCGTGAAGAGGCAGTGAACCCCAATGCAGTAAAAGTGGTGGCGAATCAAAAGCGCCATGCTTTATACTTTTCAAGAGCAACGATACCTTTTGAACGAAAAGCGCTGTTGGACGATATTAGCGACCCAAGTAAGGCTGATTTAACCCTATTACGCAGACATATTGGTATTTACGCCTATTCGGTAAAGTACATAAAACAATATGTTGCTTATACACCTTCTCCCATAGAGAAAATAGAATCTCTAGAGCAATTGCGATCGCTGTGGTACGGCGACACCATTATTGTTGATGATGCCGTTGCTCCGCCTCCTTCAGGCATAGATACACCGGAAGATTTAGCACGGCTTTTAAGCCAGTTAGTTTAAAATACAGCGTTAACCAATACGGCTATGGCGTAGGCAATGATTGCGTACGCCACGTAGACTCCCCACGCTAGTTTACTGCTGCCGGTTTCGCCTTTAATAATGGCAACGGTAGCTACACATTGCAGAGCAATGACGTAAAACAGTACTAAACCCAGCCCAGCACCAATAGTTAACCCATCGGCTTGTACTCGATCTGCAAGACCAGCAACGTCGTCTTCAGCATTGTCCATATTGAACATTGTACCCAATGCGCCAACAAATACTTCTCGGGCTAAGAAAGAAACTAAAATGGCAATACCATAGCGCCAATCTAACCCCATAGGAGCAAATATGGGTTCAACGAATTTACCAATGACACTCAGCCATGAATTTTCTAATGTGCTATTCAGTGGGAAATAGCCTAATACCCAAATTGCCACAGACACCCAAAAAATAATAGGTGCGGCTTTTACGATAAACTGTTTTGCACTATTAATAATACGTTGAAAAAGAGGTTTCCAATGAGGCAAACGGTAAGTGGGCAATTCCAAAATAAAGGGCATATCGGTTTGTTCAAAATCTTTTGGTAAAAAACGATTAAGCAGTTGGCTTACCAGTAGTGCCATCACTATTCCCATAAAGTACAAACCAAAAAAGGCGGCGCCCTGTAGATTAAAAACACCCAAAAAGCTTTCATCGGCAGGGACTAATACTGCTATTAATAAAGCGTATACTGGTAGCCGAGCAGAGCACGACATCAGCGGAATAGTAAGCATGGTAATTAAACGTTTATGGGGTGATTCAATAGTACGGGCAGCCATAATCGCGGGGATTGCACACGCATGACCGGATAAATAGGGAATGAAACTGCGACCAGACAACCCGAAAAAGCTTAGCGGACGGTGACACATTAACGCAGCGCGGGCAAGGTAACCACTGTCTTCTAATATCCCAATAATCAGCGTTAGCACCATAATTTGTGGAACAAAAACTAAAAACGAACCTAGCCCAGCAAAAATAGCATCGCTTAAAAAGTCAGACACAATACCTTGTGGTAAATACTGAGTCGTTAGCTGGGCAACAAAACCAATGCCGTTTTCAACGCCGTCCATTAATGGTGTGGCTAGCGTAAAAATACTTTGAAACAACACAAACATAACGGCGATAAAAGCCAATCCACCAAACCATGAATTCAACATAAAACTGTCTATACGGTTTTGATTGCGCAAAATGACATCTTTTTGTAAACCATAATGCTGGTTTAGTTGTTTGCTTTGTTCAATGACCGACTTATCGGACAATGCCGATTCATTAATTTTCGAGGCTTCAGGGCTCACCGCTATGGACAGCATCGCAGTTTTAAATTCGTGAATACCTTCAAGGGATCTGGCTGATATTGCTAACACTGGGCTGCCTAGAGCCTCAGATAACGTACTAACGTCAATCGATTCACCAATACGGGTAAGCTCATCAATAAAATTCAGCGCGAACAAAACGGCTTTGTTGTGCTTTAACGCTAGGCGTTGAACTTGTAAGCCCATGACCAAACTACGCTCTAATCGAGTCGCATCTAAAACACACACAACAAGGCGGGTATTTTCATCTGACATTGCTCGGCTAATTTCATCAATAGCAACGTATTCGTCTTTACTCATGCCTTTTAATGAATAGGTACCTGGCATGTCGAGTATATTGAACTCGTTACAACGGCCCCGTTTTATTTCAACCGTGACGCCAGGGTAATTAGCAACGTGTTGACGCATTCCTGTAAGCTGATTAAACAGCAGACTTTTACCTGAATTAGGTTTACCCACTAACAGAATATTTGACGACGACAAGGGTTAATCCTTAATGACAGATACGGAGATATTGGACGCAATATTGTGTTCGATAGCAAACACACTGTCGCCTAATTGAATGACAATAGGGCCTCCCATAGGACCGCGCTTTACGCACAATACTGGGTTGTTAATACCTAGGCCCATTTCATGTAAACGGTGAATAACCTCATTATTGATTGACGTATTCATTGCAGTAACTAAAGCGTGTTGATTTTTTTGTAAATCCCAAAGCGTCATTGCCAATTACTCGTCTTCGCTTAACACTGCCCAAGTATCGTGTTCATCGGCATGTATGATTTCAGCCCAAACTCGTTCGCCTACATTCACGTCGTGAACACCGTTTAAATGAACGACGCCGTCTACTTCAGGGGCATCTGCGAAACAACGTCCTACAGCACCTTCTGATGTGACTTCATCAATAACCACAAGGTACTCTTTTCCGATTCTGGCTTGTAAGCGCTCTGCGCTAATTTCAGACTGTACTTGCATGAACTTAGCAAGACGAGCTTGTTTAATATCTTCATCTATTGGACTTGGTAAGTCGTTAGCTTTAGCGCCTTCAACGGGAGAGTAGGCAAAGCACCCTGCACGGTCTATTTGAGCTTCTTTTATAAAGGTAAGTAGTTCTTCGAATTCTTCTTCAGTTTCACCAGGGAAACCCACAATGAACGTTGAGCGGATGATTAATTCTGGGCATATCTCTCGCCACTTTTTAATGCGATCTAATACGCGTTCAGCACTGCCAGGGCGCTTCATTAACCGCAAAATACGCTTACTGGCGTGTTGAAAGGGAATGTCTAAATAAGGTAGTACTTTCCCTTCATTCATTAAAGGAATAAGGTCGTCTACATGAGGGTAGGGGTACACATAATGCAATCGAACCCACATATCCATATTACCCAGCTTTTCACACAATTGTTGCATGTGTGCCTTTACGGGCATACCTTGCCAAAATCCAGTGCGGTGCTTTACATCAACGCCATAGGCACTGGTATCTTGAGATATAACTAAGAGTTCATTTACTCCCGCCTTTTTTAACCGTTCAGCTTCATCCAAAATATCGCCCACAGGGCGGCTGACTAAATCACCCCGCATCGAAGGTATGATGCAAAACGTGCATCTGTGGTTACACCCTTCTGAAATTTTTAAATAAGCGTAATGCCGTGGGGTAAGTTTAACGCCGTGGTTAGGAATTAAATCGGCAAAAGGGTTGTGCTCAGGTTTTGGCAGGTGATCGTGTACTTGATTCACTACGGTTTCATAAGCATGAGGGCCCGTAATTGCTAATACATTCGGGTGAATTTCACGAATATCGTCTTCTTTTACACCCAAACAGCCAGTAACAATGACTTTACCGTTTTCTTTTAACGCTTCGCCTATGGTATCGAGAGATTCTTCAACGGCAGCATCAATAAACCCACAGGTATTCACAATAACCAAATCAGCATCGTTATAGGTGGGGACAACCTCGTAACCTTCCGTTCTTAATTGAGTAAGAATACGCTCAGAATCCACAAGGTTTTTAGGGCAGCCCAAACTCACAAAGCCTATACGAGCACCCCCAGCTTGACCGTTTTTAGCAGTACTTGCTTGTTCCTCGATAACCTTTTTAGGGGTGTCCATCGTGGTTGTCTGTTTAGGGTCAAATTGGTTTACTGTCATGCTATGCCTTGATTTTTAGGGCGATAATTTTAGGCGCGCAGTATACAGGGTATTTGGTGTTTTATCACTCTTATCGCCAATACAATAAACCGATAATAGTTAGCATCAGTAAAAACGACACGGTTTGCCAAAATGCAACGGGATTGCGTTCTATAATAGGGGAACGGCTTCTGGCTAAAAACGTTTTGTTGGGTTGGCGTAGGTCGTAAACAAATTCGCTTAAATACTCGTAGCGTTTTAGTGGTTCTGGGTGAAGGGCTTTACGCAGCGCAAAATCGACCCATTCAGGGATGGGTAAATCGTCGTGTAATACTGAACGGTATTTCAATCTTTTTTGTTGTGCACGGGTATGTGTTCGCGCAATTTCGTTTCCGTAAGGCAGTTTGCCACACAGCATTTGATAAGCGATAACCGCAAGAGAAAATTGATCAGACTCTGGGGTGCCATATTCACCTAAAAAGTACTCAGGTGCTGTAAATTGTGCGGTTCCAAGAATCGCTGGGCTAGGTGGAGTTGCGTGTATTTCATCTATACCCGCTACACGCACTGCGCCAAAGTCGATTATTTTTACTGTGCCTGTATTATCGATCATGATGTTTTCAGGCCGTAAATCTTGATGCAGCATTTCTTTTCTATGCAATGCCAATAAGCCTTTTGCTATTTGTTCTATGATGTCCCGAACGACTTCCAGTTTTGGCGATGGGTTGTCGGTCATCCACTGTGATAAGGTTTGACCTTCAATGTATTCAGTGGCGATATAAAAATAAGCGCGTTTTCGATTTGCTAAACAAGGTTTTAATAAGTTGGCGCTGTTGACTCTTCGAGCTATCCATTCTTCTAATAAAAATCGTTCTCTTGCGGTAGAATCTTCTTTTAATTCTGCTGCCAATGTTTTCAGCACAACACTTTCGCCAGTTTCTTTATCTGTGGCTAAAAATACGTGGCTACGTGCACTTTTATAGAGTTTACGTTCAATAATATAGCCATCGAATTCCATTCTTGCTTCTAACGTAGGAGGAAGGGGGAGTTCCGACATGTCTTCGTGCAATTCAATAGTGTTGTCGTCACTGAGCGCATTTACCTTGATTATTTGAACGGTAAGGTTGTCTGTGCTGCCGTTTTTATAGGCAATGTCGGTTAGCATTTTGGCACATGCGTTTAAATCGTTGCCGTGGCTGTTTAAGACTTGTGTGACATCGTCTGCTGAAATATTTTCATATACCCCGTCGGTCATGAGCAAAAAGTGGTCGTCATTTTTTAACGGTACTGTGGTGTAATCCACTTTTAATTCTTCGCGCATACCAATAGCGCGACTTAAGTATGATTCTTGGCTTGATACATAAGTGCGGTGTTCTTTTGTCAGAACTTTGGGTTTTTGGTCTCGTATATGAACGATACGAGAGTCGCCTATATGAAAAAGGTGGGCTTTTGTTCCTTTAATTATCAGGCCTGAAAAAGTACAGACATAGCCTTTGTCTATGTTGTATTTAAAATCGCTTCGTTTAGTTTGTGCATAGAGCCAAGAGTTCATTGCATTAAGAACACAAGTTCCTGCATTTTCTACGCTCCACGACTCGGGCGTACTGTAGTATTCATCGATGAAACCTGATACCGCGGTTTGGCTTGCTTCTTGGCTAACATTGCTACTGCTAATTCCATCTGCAAGAGAGATGGCTATGCCTTTGGTACTGAGGAAGGGATCGTTAGGTACATGATATCTGCAGGCATCTTGATTGATGTCTTTTCTGCCTTTTTGGCTATATTGCCCGATTACTACTTTAGGTACGTCAGTCATGATATCAACAGATAAAAAAAAGAGCCCTAAGTATTGACTACTAGGGCTCGGTTGTCTTTAGCTTTTTACTTTAAATATAAAAATTAAAGTGTACGCTCGCTCTTAGTGCGAACGTGAGTCCAATAAATCGGAAGGCCTACAAGCAAGAATCCGCCAGCAAGGTTACCTAATGCTGTTGGAATTTCGTTCCAAACTAGGTAGTCGATTACTGTGAAGTCGCCGCCCATGATCATTGAGAATGGGAACAAGAACATGTTAACAATTGAATGTTCAAAAGCCATGTAGAAGAACAACATTACAGGCATCCACATTGCCGCCATTTTTGCGCCAGCAGAAGTAGAGATCATCGCACCTACAACACCCATAGATACCATCCAGTTACACAGCATGCCACGGATGAAAATAGTGAACCAACCTAAGATACCTTGTTCTTTATAACCAAGTGTACGAGATTCGCCGATAGTACTTACTTTAGCTGCAACGGCTCCACCATCAACTTGGTAGCCGTATGTCAGTATAAATGAAGCAAAGAATGCAACAGTTAACGCACCTGCAAAGTTACCTACGAATACAAGTCCCCAGTTGCGGAACAGTTGACCTACGGTACAACCTCTGCGCTTATCTAAAAGTGCAAGTGGAACTAGCGTAAATACACCGGTAAGTAAATCGAACTTCATCAAGTAAAGCATGATGAAACCAACAGGGAACAATAATGCTCCTACGAGTGGGTTACCGGTTTTAGTGATTATTGTGATAGCAAAAAACGCTGCAAGCGCTAGGATTGCACCAGCCATGAATGCTCTTATAATGGTGTCTTGGGTAGACATAAATACTTTTTGCTCACCAGAATCGACCATTTTTGTGGCAAACTCGCTGGGTTCTAAATACGCCATTCAATTGCTCCTTTATTATTGTGAAATTGTTAGCGGGTATAAATTGATAGTTATGTGAGTAAACGGGATTTCATTTGCTCACAATACTGGTGTTTGCAAATGAGGTGCCAATATAAAAAACGGCGGTTGGATAGTTTTATATTCACTATATATTCGAAGATAAGGTAGGCGAACCCTTGTTTTAACACACCTTGTTACATTTGATAAAAAGCCTTTAAAAACCCTATTTTGAGTAAGGTTTTTAAGTGGTAAACAGTCGGATCTGCACAATTGGTGCTTGGCTGCCCCTTTAAGGTGCATGCAAATTATGCGTAAATAATGAATAAAAAGTCATAGTAGGTAATAACAAATGAATAATATAAAATGGCTTTATAAGCGTTTTAATGAATTAAATAACATAGAACTTTACGCATTATTAAGGTTGCGTTCCGATGTTTTTGTGGTGGAACAAAACTGCGTATATGCGGATATTGATAATAAAGATATAATTGACGACGTCATTCATATACTGGCCTATGCAATTAATAGTGACGAAATCGTTGCTTGTGCCAGGTGTTTAGCACCTAGCGTTTCATATAATGGGTGTAGTATTGGGCGGGTCGCGGTGCACCGTTCGTTTAGAGGCGAGGGGATTGCACGAACACTGATGAATAAGGCAGTTAACACTTGCCAAGAGCAGTGGCCAAAAAAAGATATAGAAATAGGTGCACAGCTTTATTTACAGTCTTTTTATGAATCTGTAGGGTTTAAACAATCTAGCGAGCCTTATGACGAAGATGGCATCATGCACTTAGATATGAAATTAGCGACATTGGCGTAATTTCTAATTATCTAGGTTGCGATTGATGGTCGGGTTGCAGTATACTACGGCAAATTAAAGCGCGGGCTCCCTTCGGTTTCTGTTAAAAGAAGTTATTCGGACAGTAACGCGCTAGTTGGTGCACGGGTCATCGATGATATTACAGATTTTGATTCTAAAGCTCCGTATGTCGGAGCTTTTTTGTTACTTTTGGTTGTATTTCGAGTCCTTACGTAATGGGCGATTCGCCCTTTTTTTGTTTTTGGAGAACCTGTTTGTCAAGGCTTGAACAAACATTAACTGAAATGCTTGCCCCTGCGGTAGAAGCACTTGGTTTTGAAATGGTCGGTATTGAGTTCGTAAGGGCTGGTAAGCACAGTACGTTACGTGTGTATATTGATCATGAAAATGGGATTGAAGTCGACGATTGTGCAGATGCAAGTCATCAAGTGAGCGCAATTTTGGATGTTGAAGACCCAATTAATACAGAATACAACCTGGAAGTTTCGTCTCCAGGCATGGACAGACCTTTGTTCACGGAAGCGCATTATCAACGTTTTGTTGGTGAAGTGATTTCGGTTCGTTTATCTGTTCCCATGGATAATAGACGGAATTTTAAAGGAACATTAACGACAGTTGAAAATGGACAGATCAATGTCAATGTTGACGGAGAATCTTTCTTACTTGCTGTATCTAATATAGAAAAAGGTAATCTCGTTCCCACGTTTGACTAGGAACGCAAGGCGCTCTCAAAGTAAGAGCAACGTGTGAGGCAAATATGAATAAAGAAATACTGTTAGTAGCAGAAGCGGTTTCCAATGAGAAGCAAGTGCCTAGAGAAAAGATTTTTGAAGCACTGGAATTTGCATTGGCAAGTGCCACTAAGAAAAAAAATGAAGGCGAAATTGAAGTCCGTGTATGTATTGATCGCGAAACTGGAGATTTCGATACGTTCCGTCGTTGGTTAGTTATTGAAGATGACCAGGAACAAGAAAATCCTTTCGCGGAAATGACAATTTCTGCTGCGCAAATTGACGAGCCAGATATTCAGCTTGGTGACTTTGTAGAAGAACAAATTGAATCGGTTACGTTCGATAGAATTACAACGCAAACGGCTAAACAAGTTATTGTTCAGAAAGTCCGTGAAGCAGAGCGCGCTCAAATGGTTGCTGAATACCAAGATAGAGTGGGCGAGCTAGTTACTGGTACGGTTAAGAAAGTAAATCGTGACAACATTATTATTGATTTAGGTAATAACGCTGAAGGTGTTATTTTCCGCGATGATATGTTGCCAAGAGAAACCTTCAGGCCAGGCGATAGAGTACGTGGTTTACTTTACGTTATTCGTCCAGAAGCGAGAGGTGCACAGCTGTTTATTAGCCGAGCTCACCCTGATATGTTGGTTGAACTTTTCCGTTTGGAAGTGCCTGAAATTGCCGAAGAAACATTAGAAATTAAATCAGCCGCACGGGATCCTGGTTCAAGAGCGAAAATTGCCGTTAAAACTAACGACAAACGCCTAGACCCTGTTGGAGCCTGTGTTGGTATGCGTGGCTCACGAGTACAAGCTGTATCTGGTGAGCTTGGCGGCGAGCGTGTTGATATCGTATTGTGGGATGAGAATCCTGCACAATTCGTTATTAATGCAATGGCACCTGCTGAAGTTGCATCTATTGTTGTTGATGAAGACAGCAATACTATGGATGTAGCGGTTGAAGCGGATAACCTTGCTCAAGCCATAGGCCGCAGTGGTCAAAATGTTCGTCTTGCTAGTCAGCTTTCTGGCTGGGAACTGAACGTAATGACTGTGGCTGACTTGAATAACAAACATCAAGAAGAAAACGCGAAAGTGATTGGCGTTTTTGTTACAGGGTTAGAGATAGACGAAGACTTTGCATCTATTTTAGTGGACGAAGGTTTTACAACACTGGAAGAAATTGCATATGTTCCGGCAGCGGAACTTCTTACCATTGACGGTTTAGACGAAGATACTGTTGAAGAACTTCGAAACAGAGCTCGCGCTGCATTGACTACAAAAGCATTGGCAACTGAAGAATCATTAGAAGCTTCAGAGCCTGAAGAAGCGTTACTTAACCTAGAAGGTATGGAACGTCACGTTGCTTATGTACTAGCGAGTAGAGGAATAGCTGATCTTGAAGCACTTGCAGAGCAAGGTACCGATGAAATCAGCGACATTGAAGAACTAGACGAGAAAAAAGCGGGAGAGCTAATTATGGCTGCTCGTAACATCGTTTGGTTCAGTGAAGAAGAATAGTAGAGCGGGGGATAAACGCGCAATGGCAGAAGTATCGATCGAAAAGCTTGCCGCTGATATTGGCACAACGGTTGACCGCCTGGTGTCCCAGTTCGTGGATGCTGGTATCAAAAAGAATGCCGGTGAAAATGTAACTGAAGACGAAAAAAGGCAGTTGCTTGACCATTTGAGTAAACAACATGGTAGCACTGGCTCAGAAGCTCCGAAGCGTATGACGCTTAAGCGTAAAACAACAAGTACGTTGAGCGTAGGTAAGTCGAAAGAAGTGAAAGTTGAAGTACGCAAAAAACGCACTTACGTGAAGCGCACCGATGTAGAAGAGCAAAAGCTTGCTGAAGAAGAAGCAAAGCGCAAAGAAGAAGAAGCGCGTTTGCTACGTGAGGAAGAAGAGCGCAAACAAGCAGAAGCTAAACGAGAAGCAGAAGAAAAAGCGAAAAAAGCCGCTGAAGCTAAAAAACAAGCTGAGGCTGAGCGTGCTAAGCGTGCAGAACAAGCTAAGAAAGAAGCTGAAGAGCGTAAGAAGTCTGAGCCTACAATGACAGACGAAGAACGCAAAGCGCAAGAACACGCGCGACAAGAAGCTGAAAAGTTACGTAAAGCGCAAGAAGAAGAAACGCAAAAGAAACTTGAAGAAGACGCGAAAAAAGCGGCTGAAGAAGCGCGTAAACTAGCGGAAGAAAATTCTCGCCGCTGGAAAGAAGAAGAAGCCAGCCGTAAAAAAGCTGAAGCTGAAGAAGTGCACCTTCATTCTAATCGTTATGCGCAAGAAGCAGAAGATGAAGAAGATATGCAAATCGAGCGTTCTTCTCGTCGTCGTAAAAAGTCTAAGAAAAATGCAGGTGAACATTTGAAGCAAGGCTTTAACAAGCCAGCTCAACCTGTAGAGCGTACTGTTAAAATTGGCGAAACGATTACCGTTGGCGAATTAGCTAGTAGAATGGCAGTGAAGTCGAATGAAGTTATCAAAGCCATGATGAAAATGGGTGAGATGGCTACTATTAACCAAGTGTTAGACCAAGATACAGCAGTACTTGTTGTTGAAGAAATGGGTACTAAATACGAATTGGTTAACGACAACGCGCTAGAAGACGAATTGATGGCTGATAGCACATCAAGTGATAAATCAACACGTGCTCCTGTTGTAACAATAATGGGTCATGTTGATCACGGTAAAACGTCGTTACTTGATTACATTCGTCGTGCAAAAGTTGCCGATGGTGAAGCCGGGGGTATTACCCAGCATATCGGTGCTTACAGCGTAGAAACTGAAAATGGCAAAATTGCTTTCCTAGATACACCTGGACACGCCGCGTTTACCGCAATGCGTGCTCGTGGAGCAACAGCAACAGATATCGTTATTATTGTAGTTGCTGCTGACGATGGTGTAATGCCGCAAACAAAAGAAGCCGTACAACATGCTCGTGCAGCAGGCGTACCTTTGATTGTTGCTGTAAACAAAATGGATAAAGAAGCTGCTGACCCTGACAGAGTTAAAACTGAGTTGTCTCAGTTAGAAGTTATCTCTGAAGAATGGGGTGGTGAGCACCAGTTTGTTGCCGTATCAGCGAAAACCGGCCTAGGCGTAGATGAGTTGTTAGAAGCAATTTCACTACAAGCAGAATTACTTGATTTACAAGCTGCATCAACGGGTTCTGCTCGCGGTATTGTGATTGAGTCTCGTCTAGATAAAGGACGTGGTCCAGTTGCATCAGTTTTAGTACAAGAAGGTGAGCTTAAATCAGGCGACATTCTTCTTTGTGGTGAAGAGTATGGCCGTGTTCGTGCAATGCGCGACGAAAATGGTAAAGAAGTGAAAGCTGCCGGTCCTTCAACCCCAGTTGAAGTACTTGGTTTATCAGGTGTGCCTGTAGCGGGTGAAGATGCGTTAGTTGTAAAAGATGAGCGTAAAGCTCGTGAAGTAGCCGCTAAACGCCATACTAAGAAACGTGAATTGAAACTGGCTCGTCAACAAAAAGCGAAGCTAGAGAACATGTTTGCTGACATGGAATCTGGTGACATAAGTGAGCTTAATGTTGTACTTAAAGCCGACGTTCAAGGTTCAGTTGAAGCCATTAGCGACTCGCTAACTAAGCTTTCTACCGACGAAGTTAAAGTGAATATTGTTGGCTCTGGTGTTGGTGGAATTACTGAAACTGACGCAAGCTTAGCCGCGGCATCAAGTGCAATTGTGCTTGGCTTTAACGTTCGTGCAGATGCAACAGCACGTCGCATTATTGAGTCTGAAGAGACTGATTTGCGTTACTACAGCGTTATTTATGACTTGATTGATGAAGTAAAGAAAGCGATGAGCGGTATGCTTTCGCCAGACTTTAAGCAAGAAATCATTGGTCTTGCTGAAGTACGTGATGTCTTTAAATCACCTAAACTTGGTGCGATTGCCGGTTGTATGGTAACTGAAGGTGTTATTAAGCGTAGTAATCCAATACGTGTCCTTCGCGATAACATTGTTATTTATGAAGGTGAGTTGGAATCTTTGCGTCGCTTTAAAGACGATGTTCAAGACGTAAGAAACGGTATGGAATGTGGTATCGGCGTTAAGAACTACAACGATGTAAAAGTCGGAGACCAAATTGAAGTCTTTGAAATAATTGAAGTTAAGCGCGAAATTTAAGTAACCTAACTTTATATAAAGGGGCCTGTTGGCCCCTTTTTTATCTTATAAATTAATAAGGAGCGCACAAGATGGCTAGAGAATTTTCTCGTACTGATCGTGTTTCTCAACAAGTACATAAAGAGATTGCCAGTATTCTGCAAAATGAATACAAGCATAAAGTGGCTGATTTACCGTTTATTACGGTATCTGGTGTAGAAGTCTCAAGAGATTTAGCCCATGCAAAGGTTTACGTTACCTTTTACGGTCAAGATGATGCTCAAACAAAAGGACTCATGAAGCAACTTGATGAACATAAAGGCTTTATCCGTTCTATTTTGGCGAAAAAATTAAGAATGCGAGCAGTTCCTGCTGTGCATTTCCATTCAGATAGTTCTTTATCTGAAGGCTTACGTATTTCGAGTT
Organism: uncultured Alteromonas sp.; assembly: GCA_964449725.1. Classification (GTDB taxonomy): domain Bacteria; phylum Pseudomonadota; class Gammaproteobacteria; order Enterobacterales; family Alteromonadaceae; genus Alteromonas_F. Next base: position 12,943 of record CAYUZL010000036.1, read on the forward strand.
TGGTGTCGCAAACTATTGCTGAAGACGACAAAAAACGCAATGAATCTAACGAGTCAAACGAGGAATAACAGAGCAGTATGGGGCGTCGTAAAAAAGGCCGTGTAATTAACGGTATTGTTCTGTTGGATAAAGCAGTTGGAGGATCGTCCAACCATGTTTTACAAAAAGTACGCTGGCTTTATCAAGCACAAAAAGCAGGACATACAGGAGCATTAGACCCTCTTGCTTCGGGAATGTTGCCTATTTGCTTAGGCGAAGCAACCAAGTTTTCTCGATTTTTACTCGATTCAGATAAAACCTATGAAGTCACCGCAGAGCTTGGTATTCGAACGACCACAAGTGACGCAGATGGTGAGGTGGTGAGTACCCGAGAAGTTAACTGCGATGAAGAGACTATTTTGAAAGCTGTTATGGCATTTGAAGGAACAAGTAAACAAGTACCTTCGATGTTCTCGGCGTTAAAACACCAAGGTAAACCACTTTACACTTACGCTCGACAAGGTATTGAAGTACCGAGGGAAGCGCGAGATATAACGGTTTTTTCTATTACTGATGTCTGTATTAATTTGCCTTTTGTTAGTATGACGATTCATTGCAGTAAGGGCACTTATATTCGTACTATAGTCGATGATTTAGGTGAAAACTTAGGGTGTGGCGCCTATGTTTCCAAATTGCATAGAACTAAAGTGGCTCATTACCCCAATGAAAAAATGATGACCATCGAACAGCTCGAACAGATTGTAGAATCTGAAGGGCTAGAGGGATTAGATGCCTTACTGTTGCCTATGGACACCGCAACGGAACAACTTCCATCGACTCACGTAGACGATGTAGTCACAGAACGCTTTGGCCACGGTAACGCATTCCCTGTTAATAGCGACTTTGAAGTGGGTGATTTTGTACGAGTGTACGATAACAATGAGCGCTTTTTAGGTGTGGGCGAATATCAGGCCGATAAAAGTATTCAACCTAAGAGAGTGGTGGTTTATGAGGATCCGCTTGCTTCTAGTTAAAAGAGCCGTATAATGCGCGGTTCTCATCGTTGGGCTGAATTAGTGATCGGCTCAACATTAATCAATTGGAGATAACTATGTCACTAACTAAAACAGAAACTGCACAAATCATTTCAGATTACGCTGTAAAAGAAGGCGATACTGGCTCACCTGAAGTTCAGGTTGCACTTCTTACTCATAACATCAATAAGCTTCAAGGCCATTTTTCTGATCATAAGAAAGATCACCACTCACGTCGTGGTTTATTACGTATGGTTAGTCAACGCCGTAAGCTTTTAGATTACCTTAAAGGTAAAAACAGCGAGCGTTATTCTGCACTTATCAAAAGCCTAGGTTTACGTCGTTAATACCAGGTTATTGTATAAG
>CAYUZL010000037.1:0-3566 GCA_964449725.1 uncultured Alteromonas sp.
CTCGTATATTTACCCTTTGAATCCGTTAATGACATTCGGGAATTACTTGAACCTTTAAGCGAGCAAGGTTTCATTTGTTACCATCCACACATTAAAGATGACATAGAACAAGAGCATATAAGTTGGCGCTCACTACTACACACTGATATCGAAAAACAAATTCAACAGTGTTCTGGCGTAATTACCCACGGCGATTTCAACTGGGTAAGCAAAGCCCTTCAATTAGGCAAAAAATTGCTAATCAAACCTGCATATGGGCAGTTTGAAGCATTGTCTGATTTACGAGTTTTAGAAAAATTAGCCCTGTGTCACACCCTTTACCATTTGGATACAGACGACGTAGAAGACTGGTTAACTTACGAAGGGAACGAGCCAATCACCTTTCCCAATGATCCAAATCCGTTAATTGATTGGGTGTTAAAACGTCAATGGAATAACGTAAAACCACTCACTGATCATTTATGGCAACAAGTGGTTTTTCCAGACAAAATCAAACAACGCTTATTGTCGCTTGCATTTTAACGCTTTAATGCGATGATACGGCCCATTGAACACGTTTAAATTGGGTTAATCGTAATGGGGCGCGCATCAGTTATTCTATTGGCAGTACTAGCCTTATCATCTTGTGGCTACAGAGGCCCATTGGAGCTTCCACAAGAGCCAGAACAAAGCACACCAGATACCGTTGAACCCACATCACAAACGTCCGAGAACCAGCAGTAGGATTTTTAGTGGATTATTTTAATTATAAAGGCGACTCGCTTTTCGCCGAAGACGTAAATGTTAGCGACATAGCGGCCAAGTTTGGTACACCTACCTATGTCTATTCAAAAGCTACTTTTGAACGCCATTGGCATGCATTTAATAATGCTTTAGCAAGCCATAACCACCTGATTTGTTACGCAGTGAAAGCCAATTCTAATATTGGCGTATTGAATGTACTTGCTCGATTAGGCTCTGGTTTTGACATTGTTTCCGCTGGGGAACTTGCAAGGGTGATAGAAGCTGGTGGCGATCCATCTAAAGTGGTTTTCTCTGGCGTAGCGAAACAAGAAGGTGAAATTAAAGAAGCCTTAGAAGCCGGAATTAAGTGCTTTAATGTTGAGTCTCACCCTGAACTTGATCGCATTAACAACGTTGCGGCATCAATGGGCGTAATGGCCCCCATTTCACTGCGTATTAATCCAGATGTTGATGCAAAAACCCACCCGTATATTTCTACAGGATTAAAATCGAATAAGTTTGGTATCGCCGCTGAGCAGGCTGTTGCTTCGTACAAGTACGCAAAAAGCCTAAGCAATTTGGCGATAACGGGTATGGATTGCCATATCGGCTCCCAACTTACTGAACTATCGCCATTTGAAGATGCGTTAGACAAATTATTAGTATTGGTTGATGAATTAGCCGAACTAGATATCAACATTAAGCATTTAGATTTAGGTGGCGGTTTAGGCGTTAAATACCAAGATGAAACACCGCCTGACTTAGATGAATATGCAGCAAGACTTGCAAACAAGGTCGCCGATCGCCCAGATTTGACGCTGATTTTAGAGCCTGGCCGTGCCATTGCCGCAAATGCAGGTATTCTCATTACTCAAGTCGAATTTATCAAGCAAGGCGAAGAGAAACATTTCGCCATTGTCGACGCTGCAATGAACGATTTACTCAGACCGGCGTTATATTCAGCATGGCAAGACATTATTCCGTTAAACAAAGCGTCGAGTGCTGAAAAATCAACTTACGACGTTGTTGGGCCTATATGTGAAACCGGAGATTTCTTAGGTAAAGACAGAGAACTATGTATTGTTCCTGGTGACTATTTAGCCGTGCGAAGTGCTGGTGCCTATGGCTTTGCAATGGCATCGAACTACAACAGTCGCTGTAAAGCAGCTGAAATCATGGTCGATGGCGCTGCTGCTCATGTTGTGCGCGAACGAGAAACCCGTAGCGACTTATGGCGCGGCGAGTGTACACTTCCAACCAATAATTAGTCGGTTATTATGCAGCTAAACTTTTCAAAAATGCACGGCCTTGGTAACGACTTCATGATGATTGATGGCGTGACTCAAAATGTGTTTTTATCACCGGATAAAATACGCCAATTGGCTGATCGCAATTTCGGTATTGGCTTCGATCAACTCTTATTGGTCGAGCCACCGTACAATCCAGAACAAGACTTTCATTATCGTATTTTCAATGCCGACGGTGGTGAAGTAGAGCAATGTGGTAACGGAGCTCGTTGTTTTGCTAGTTTCGTGAAAATGAAAGGGCTAATTAATCGCAACAAAATTGCGGTAAGCACGAAAGTAGGCAACATCGTACTTTACATTGAAAAAGACGGCCAAGTGACTGTGAACATGGGTGTGCCTAAATTGACCCAGCAGCAATTCCTTTGCAAGCTAACAAAGAAGAAAAAACCTATTTGTTGCGTGTAGAAGACAAAACCTTATTCTTTGGTGCGGCCTCGATGGGCAACCCTCATTGCGTCCTAGAAGTTGAAGATACAGACACCGCTGATGTAGAAACAATAGGGCCTTTACTTACAGCTCATGAGCGCTTCCCAAAAGGGGTGAATGTTGGCTTTATGCAAGTTGTTTCTCGCAGTAAAATAAAACTCCGAGTTTTTGAACGCGGTGTGGGTGAGACTCAAGCCTGCGGTACGGGCGCTTGTGCAGCCGTTGCAATAGGCCAAATTCAAGGTAAATTAGACAGAGATGTCAGTGTGACCCTTCCCGGCGGCACGCTCAATATTCGCTGGAATGGCCCTGGCAGCATTTTGAAAATGACAGGCCCGACAAAACACGTTTTTGATGGACAATTACAATTATGAACGACGCTTTATCGGCACAAAATATTGCCGAAGATCTATCAGAAACAGAGGTAAGAAACTACCTTGAGGCAAACCCTGAATTTTTTGTTAGGCACATAGATTTACTCGAAAAATTGCAATTCGCACACCCTCATAAGGGTGCAGTCTCTTTAGTAGAAATGCAAAGCGAGCAATTTCGCAGCCGCATTCAGCAGTTAACGAAAAAGTTAAACCAGCTCATTGACGTCGCCAAACAAAACGAAAAAATTTATCGAGTGTACGTGTCACTGTCTTTGAAACTCATGAAGTGCAAAGACGTAAATGACGTACAAACCACCGTTGAACTTGTTATGCAGGAAGAACTTGGGCTGTCTTCTGTTCATATTAAACCTTTTAGCGGTGACAACGCCTTAACCGAGTTACAACAACGACAGTTAATCGACAAACGCTTTCGCACTGGTCCTTTCTTTTTTGGCCGTTTAAGTGATCACGAGAAGCAAGTTATGTTTGATAACGGCATTGCCGAATCCGTTGCTTTAGTACTTATTGGTGATGAAGCCCCCATCGCAATTTTAGCCATCGGTAGTGACGACCCAACGCATTTTGCGCCCAGCATGGATACCTTAATGCTTAAGCAATTGCAGCAAATGTTGAATATTCTTCTTCACGACTTTTTAAGCTGACACCAAATTATGATTTTCTATCGCTCTGTAACAACGCCAACGGCCATCACCTTTGATTTGGATGACACTCTATA
>CAYUZL010000038.1:0-6724 GCA_964449725.1 uncultured Alteromonas sp.
TACTTAATGAGCTTAAAAAGCTAAATATAAGTATTTAAAAGTGAATTTCTACGCCAGCATAAAGCCCGCTAAAGCTCAGATCACTGGAAATATCGTCAACCTCGTCCAATTCAATAGAAATATCGCGATAGCCTGCTTGTAATGTAAGATCTAATGCTAGGCTCTGAATAACGTCATATTTTATACCAGCCTGAAAATCTGACAGGGAATTACCGTCAATATCTATGTAATTACCTTCGGCGTATATACCTAATCCTGAAAAAGGTAAATTAAATTCAACACGTGAATACAATAAAGGTATGACCCCTGAAAATGACTCTTCAGTTTGTAGACTAGTCGTTGTATCGGCTACCAACAAATCACCATCAACATACTTGCCGTTTAATCCAAAGTCGATACTAAACAAATCATTATCAAAAAGTTCATAATACAAAATAAAATCAGTGGTAGTGATATCTGCGTCAGTCAAAATGGAAGTATCTAAATCGAAAACTTCTCCATTAAAACTGAAGCTGGAAGACAATTGAGTTACGCCACTTGTTGATAACTGCGTATGGCTCACTTTCACATTAGGGATCAAAGGAACAAAGTGTTCAAATGCAATATAGAAAGATCCTTGAGTCTCGTCATCAAAATTGAAGTTTTGTACTTCTAGGTTTGATGCTCCATCGTCAAAGAAATTCCCATCAGTTTCCATAAACCAAGCTTGAGCACCTACATATACACCTAGAACTGATTCTGCGTGACTTGTAAAACTTGTACCTGCTAACATCACTCCAAATATAACTGAATATTTCATTTTTTATCCTTGATTGAGAAGCTCTGACAATTCGATTAATGCTGCGTTCGCTCGAGATATATAATTAGCCATCACTAACGAATGATTCGCTAACATCCCAAAACCATCACCATTAAGTATCATCGGACTCCAGACAGTTTCTTGAGTTGATTCTAGCTCCCGAATAATTTGACGCAAGCTCACTTGCGCATTTTTTTTCTCTAGAACATCTGCAAAGTCAACTTCAACGGCTTTTAGAAAGTGTATCAACGCCCATGTAGCACCTCGTGCTTCATAAAAATTGTCATCGATTTTCCACCAGCTTGTACGCGTATAAAAAATTTGTGGCGATGGGGTAGATTGCATTGCAGAAGGGTCACCCGCCAAATTAGTATTTTCTCTGTTAGCGCCAACGCTAGCACTTAATTTCTGAGATAAGCTTCCCATGCGTTTTTCAACTTGCTTTAACCAATCCCGCAAATTATCAGAGCGAGTGTGGAACTGGCTTGAACCAGCGCCTTTATTGGCTAGTTCTAATCTGTATTGTTTTAGTAATTGAATAGCGTCTTCATATTCACCTTCAGCAGACGGCATTACCCACGCTTGGCTGTCGATGTTTAATTTCGGTTGCGCTTTAATTAGTAGTCCGTCTTCGACAGACTGTGATTGAGAACGGCTAAAGTCTTTACGCATCGCCAAAGCTAGATCGCGAACCATCTCTAATGCACCAAACTCCCACGCTGGCATATTGTCTAAAAAGACGCTAGGAGGAATAACATCATTAGACAAATATCCTCCCGGTTTGTGAAGCAAGGTATCCGTCACTTCAATTAAAGCGGTTGATACGACTTGACCAGACACTAATTCATTGGTTCCTAGGCTTTCTTTCGCAACAACAACCACATCAAACGTATCTGGCTCTCTGCTCCAATACCACCCAAGTAACCAACCAATTACAACAATTGCAAGGGCGGCACTTCCTATCATTCGTTTAGAGATCTGTTGCATCTAGCTTTTACCTACACAAGAGTTCTGAAAATTAATCGTAACACACATACCCTGCTGTAATCACTTAGCTTTTTGGAACTAAAATTGCGCCAATAAAATAACTCGCTAAAAATACGGGCGGAGCACATACTAACCCCAAAACGGCTGCTGCTCTTACCCATATAGCGTCAACTTTAGCTTGACGAGCAACCCCTGCACACAAACCACTAATTACCGCATTATTCATATCTCTATGAAGTCTGTCTGTACAAAATGATGATTTCATAATTTCATTTCCTTATTTCTTTTGAGCAAATGGGTGCTTGCCGTTCAGCAATGATTCCGACAATGAAACCATTGCTGCTACACACACAAACACAACAACAGGTAAAAACATAATGATGGTTAGTGGGAAAGGTGCCATTCCCTTTCCTCCTACTCTTCTTCGTCAGTGGTAGTATCTGTAATTTCAACTCTTGTCGTTATATCACTCACACTAACGTGATGAGCGCTATTCAAAATAGATTCTGAAATTTCATTTTGAATTTCTGATGTCGTTGCTTCAATCGCAGCTGAAACAACATGAGAAAGAAACTTATCAATACCTGCAGGAGCAGCATTAGCTGAAGCAGACAAACCAAGAGTAAGAGCAGCAGTAGCGATTAAAGTGCGTGTTTTCATTGTAAACCTCATTTATTTAATTGATTAAAAGTAACTACGCTTTAACTATTGCCAAAACAATGCCAACAATTAAAAAACACATAAGCTACTGATATAAAAGAAATAAATAGAAATTCAAACAAAGCCACAAATTACTAATGTAGTGAATAAAACCACATTAAAAAACCTTTTGACTAAAATTTGGCTATTTTAACCACATCGAATCTTTTCAACCTTTTCTCGTGCCTCTTGCACCACAGCTAAAGACTCAATTAGCACATTAGGCCGGGCATTTTTGCCCGTACCGTTTTCACTTAAATACCGTCTCCATACCTTCCCTCCAGGCTCGCCTTGATATAACCCGAGCATATGTCTAATGGCATGCCAAGGCCTAAACCACTCATCAGTCTGTCGTTGAATGTAGTCATTCATTTGCAGCACTATGTTGTCACGAGAAGCACAGCTATAGTTAGAAGAAGCAAACAACGCCTGATCTACTTGACTCAAAATATAAGGATTTGAATACACTTCTCTTCCCATCATTACTCCATCAACATGGCGCAGATGCTCTTTGGCTTGTTCTATTGACGTAACACCACCATTGATAGAGACATGAAGGTGAGGCATGTTCTCTTTTAAACCATACACTCGCGGGTAGTTCAGTGGTGGAACATCCCGATTTTGCTTTGGGCTTAAACCTTGCAGCCACGCTTTTCTCGCATGAACAATAAAGGTATTACACCCAGCGTCAGCGACGGTTTGAATAAAATGTTGAAAATCACGATCTTCGTCCATTTCATCAATGCCAATTCGACACTTTACCGTTACCGGTATATCAACTTCCCTTTGCATCGCAGAGACATTTTGCCCAACCAATTCGGCATTCGCCATCAAGCATGCACCAAACATCCCATTTTGTACTCTGTCAGACGGGCAACCAACATTGATATTCACTTCGTCATAGCCTCTTTCTTGTGCAATCACTGCACATTTAGTCATGGCTTCTATATCGCTACCACCAAGTTGCAAAGCAACAGGATGTTCTTCGTTGTTGTATCCAAGGTAATCGCCTTTGCCAAAAATAATCGCGCCCGTTGTCACCATCTCGGTATACAACAAGGTTTGCTTTGTCATTAATCGATAGAAATAACGGCAATGACGATCGGTCCAATCGAGCATTGGAGCGACGGAGAAAGTACGATTTATTGAAGAAGAAGTCATGGTGGCCTAACTGTTGAAATAGCTTACAAGTGCGTTCATTAAGTGATTAGTTTACCACTTTAGTTCGCATCCATGAATGTCTTCATCGCTACAACACGTGTTAGCTAGGGATACGCTTTATGTTTTGCCAACTCAATAAGCGCTTTTAACCGGTTTGGCATGTGTCTTTTGGTCAGGTAGTTTAACGTATACCGAGGTAATGGCGCGATAAAGGGTTGAAGAATAGGCACTAATGTTCCTTTATTTATTTCCTGCTCTACAAATTCAGAATAGGTGTAAATCACTCCTAATCCTGCTTCTGCGTATTTAGTAATATTCTTCAAGTCATTCACTACAACTTTGGCGTGGGGTTTAACCGAGTACTCACCGTCTTCACCTATGAACTTCCATTCTGCAAGGGTTTCAGCACTGCCAAAGGCATAACAAATACCTTGGTGATCACAAAGTTCACTGGGTGTTTCAGGTATTCCCATTCGCTTTAAGTAACAAGGCGATGCCACTACTGACATAGTAATCACGGGCCCTATAGCAATAGCGTAAGTATCAGGCTCTAATAAAGAACTTGCTCGAATAGTTCCATCGACCCCAGAAGTGACTAGGTTAACTTTATGAGCATCGTAAATGACTTCAACATCCACATTGGGGTATTTAGCAACATACTCCATAATGAGTTCGTTAAAAAAAAGAGGTCCGCTGCTTGGAGGCGCACTCAGTCGCAACTTCCCAGACACATCAGTGTGGTTATCACTCACTCCCCTTACTGCATTTTCTAAATCCACAATGGCCGGTAAGCTACGCTGAAACAACGCAGCACCATCATGGGTTAAGGATATTTTCCGTGTAGTACGTTCAAACAAACGCACATTTAATTTATCTTCTAAGCGCTTAATCGCCTCACTAATAGATCCCGGACTCATTTGTAGCTTGCTTGATGCAGCTCTAAACCCACCTTCACGGGCAACTTCAATAAACACAGACAACTCATTGAAATAGTCATTTTTCATTGTTTAATATTCCGAACACTGTGATTGCTTTGCGCATGTTTTCTTATTCAATAGTCTAATCTATATTGATAAATAACAAAATGTGCCCTAACTAAAACCAATGCATAACGGAGATCTTTTATGAAACTTTATGACTTTCCCCTTTCAGGCCATGCCCACCGCGCAAGAGCAATGCTAAGTTTGCTAAATGTTGACTATAATCACCATGTGATGGATTTAGCCAACGGTGAACATAAAACTCCTGAATTTTTAGCCATTAATCCGTTAGGACAAGTGCCCACTCTTACTGATGGCGATGTGGTATTAAGAGATTCAACAGCAATTTTGACCTACCTTGCATTAAAATATGACGACAAAAGACAATGGTTACCAGAAGATCCAGCACTAGCGGCTCTTGTTCAATCATGGTTATCGGTCAGTGTTCACGAAGTGTTTGATGGTCCTTGTGTAAGCCGCTTAATTAAGCTGTTTGGTTATCAAGCGGATCACGCTCAGGCTGTTGAAAAAGCCCATACTGTTTTCACTACTCTGTTTGAACCTCATTTTGAAAATAATGAATGGTTAGTAGGTAACGCCCCAACTATCGCCGATATTGCTAACTACAGTTATATTGCTCGTGTGAATGAAGGTGAAGTAAGTTTAGAAAACTATCCTAATATTAGAGCATGGCTGGTTCGCGTAGAAAGTTTAAATGGCTTTGAACAAATGCCACATGCTGCGGACGCCTAAACTCAACAAAACTATTTGGAAACAATCATGATTGAACTGGCAGGTTGGGGAAAAGAAACATCTCCGTTTCACGAAGGCGAGCAATTTATTCAAGAGCGTTGTGGCTTAAAAGAGCAACAAGAAGCCATGGGTAAATTATTAATGCGCCCTTTCATGCCAGATCAACATCGCGATTTTTTTTCACAGCTTCCCTTTTCCATTATTGGTAGTGTCGATAAACAAGGACAACCTTGGGCTTCTATTATCTTTGGCCAGCCTGGGTTTATATCAACACCAGATGAAAAAACGTTGCAATTTAATACTCGGTTATTTGCCGACGATCCACTCATTAATAATATTGCTCCAGATAAGCCCCTTTCGTTTTTAGGCATTGAGCCTGCAAGCCGACGCCGAAATAGAGTGAATATGACAGCGACGTCCTCCTACGATGGACGTTTTACAGCTCGGGTAGTGCATTCTTTCGGGAATTGCCCTAAATATATTCAAACGCGAGATTTTGAATTTACTCGCGAACCTGATGCACCATCCAAATATGAAAAAGACACTTTTTCAACACTACCTTCAGCAGTTGCAAATATAATTCGCGCTTCAGACACTTTTTTTGTGGCCAGTCACAATCATCAAGATGATCAAAACGATACAGGTGGTGTTGATGTAAACCACAGAGGTGGCCAACCTGGGTTTGTCAATGTTGAAGGGAATGTACTCACCATTCCCGACTATTCTGGTAATTATTTGTTTAACACTTTAGGTAATTTCATTGTTAACCCCAAAGCGGGATTATTATTTATCGACTTTGTAAGTGGCGATTTAATTTATTTAACCGGTACTACAGAAATATTGTGGGAAGATCACCCCGAAGTTGAAGCCTTTCAAGGTGCTGATAGAGCATGGCGCTTTACCTTGACTCAAGGGATACATTTAAAACAAGCAGCGCCTATGCGCACGCATTTTGGCACCTTCGCCCCAACCTCGTTAAAAACAGGTAATTGGCAAGACGCGAAAAAAACCATGGCATTACAGGCTCAGCGTAAAGAATGGTTTTCTTATGACGTTGTTAACATTGTGGACGAAGATGAATACATTCGCTCGTTTTACTTAACACCTCAAGTAAACCAAAGCCTTCTGCCCTTTAAAGCCGGGCAGTTTCTTTCTATACGGTTAAAAACCCCAAGCACTAGCGAGCTTATTGAACGCACCTATACCGTATCGTCTTCACCTTCTGATCCTCATTACCGTATTTCAGTTAAGCGAGAAGATGGTGATGACAATATCCCCTCAGGTATCGCTTCAAATGCGTTGCATAATGATTTAGAAATAGGTTCGGTTATCGAAGCTAAAGGGC
>CAYUZL010000039.1:0-3025 GCA_964449725.1 uncultured Alteromonas sp.
TTCTTTAATTTCTTTCACTGAATTAGACGACTGTGTAGAGAGCCGCATAGAAATCATTTCACGAGAGTTGGATCCCAATTGGCAAAGCATTTTATTGGACTGCCGAGACTAACAGGTTAAATATCTTCAAACTCTTCTACGTTATCTAGCGCCATCTTGTAGGCAGATAACCCCATCTCATTTGTCACAGTTTCAATGATTATCGTACCTTCAAACCAAAATGGCTGATAGAGATCGTCAACGTCAATACCCAGCTCTGATGTTGCATAAACAATTTGATTTGGCGGCGGTGGTGGTAAATGTAAACATGCGCCAAAATAAGGAACAATAAAGAACTCAGTTACCTTTTGACTTTCATTAAAGCCTAAAGGCACTACAAAGCCCGGAAGGCGGATCGCCTTTTTATCGAACTCGGGCACTACATTAGTAGACGTTAATGCCTGTTTAAATCGCCTTGTTCCTTCATCATCAGACTGGCGTAAAGCAAAAGACGAAAATGAATCTTGCTGCGAGCCATCTTCAATACCTAAAATTTGCTCAGGTGGATTCAAAAGCGCTATCAAGTCATCCGCCGGCATTAATTCAGTCCACTCAATCTCTTTGTATGAGGGAGTCTCTAACTCTGCGCTCACAGCAGGCGTCAGTATATAAATGAAAAAAATGGAAAGGCAGATAAATGGAAAGGAAAATTGCTTCATTGCGCTATTAAATGGCTAAAATATTCAAACTTATTAGTGTTATAACATATCAACTGTCGTTATTATAGAAACAGTATTAACTTATATGTAATCTTTAAAGCGTAAACTGGATTAACGACAGCATTAATAACCACAATGTGTGAATTGTTTTAGGAGTATAAAGTGATAACACGCAGACAATTTAATAAAGGCCTAATCTACACGGCGTTAAGTGGCCTCGCTTTCAATGTCTCAGGGCAAGGAAGTGGCACTAATCCAAAACACCTTGGTTTCGGCGCTTTAGTGAATGATCCAAACGATATTTTGTCATTACCACCAGGTTTCAGTTACCGAATTATATCTAAATTGAATGATCAAATGGACGATGGACTTCCGGTACCCGACAGAGCTGATGGCATGGGATGTATTCCTATTGATGACCAACGGGTTGCGCTAATTCGAAATCACGAAATACATCCTCGGAACGCAAAAGGCGCCGAAGCGACCTGGACTGATGCACAAACAGCAAAAGCTTATGATGTAAATAGCGATGGAAAACCGTTGCAAGGTGGTACTAGCTCAATTATTTATAACGTGAAAACAAAGCGTGTTGAACAACAGTTTATGTCTTTGTTAGGCACAATTAGAAATTGTTCTGGCGGCATTACACCTTGGGGCACTTGGTTAACCTGTGAAGAATCTATCGATACGCCAACAACTGAATCTATTGGCAAAGAACACGGTTATGTGTTTGAAATTCCCGCTAAGGCAAATGGATTAGTTGAGCCAAAACCATTAAAAGATATGGGCCGATTTAACCACGAAGCGGCCTGTGTTGACCCAAAAACAGGCTATGTTTATTTAACAGAAGATCGCGGCGATAGTTTGTTTTACCGTTTCATTCCAAACAAACCTCAGGAATTGAGTGCTGGGGGTAAGCTTCAAGCATTAGCGATTAAAGGCTCGCCACAATTTGATTCGCGAAATTGGCAAGCGCAGTCAATGAGTAAACATAAAGAATATGACATTGAATGGATTGACCTAGAAGACGTAACAAGTCCTAACGACGACCTACGAGTTCAAGGGCTTAAAAAAGGTGCCGCGTTATTTGCCAGAGGCGAGGGAACTATCTTTGGTGATAACGAATTGTATTTCTGCTGTACCAACGGCGGTAAAAAACAACTTGGTCAAATTATGCGTTATTCACTTAAAAATCCAGCGTCGCCAACATTGAGTTTATTTTTAGAAAGTGAAAATGCCGCTAATTTCAATTTTGGTGACAACTTATGTATTGGACCTAATGGACATTTAGTTGTGTGTGAAGACCAATACACCGATGTAGTGAATAACGCACTAAAAGGCGTAACACCTAGTGGTGAAACTTATAACCTTGCAAGAATTCATGTACAAACAGAACCTGCAGGGGCATGCTTTTCACCAGACGGCACAACAATGTTCGTTAACTTGTATTCACCAGCGATGACATTGGCAATCACTGGGCCTTGGGATTCAGTTGTAGGTTAAAGACAGGTAGTAGCACCTTCCGATTATGTCTAATACTGTTTAGTATTAGACATAGTCTATGTAAGCGTTTATAGTGTGTTTAAGTTTCGTTTTCTACTTTTTATTAGGCTGAACTACCGTTTTGGTCCCTAAATTTTGATGAATATTTGTAAGCAACTGATTTTATTGTTGGATTCTTACTGACTTTATAAAAATACTCCGTCGAGTAGCGTTAATTCGTGAATAGAATTATATTTATTATCCAGCGCAACAAGACAACTCACTCACATCTTTATTAAAAGTCTGCGCACACAGTTTCAGACCTTCAACCATGGTTAGATAAGGAAAAAGCTGGTTTGCTAAATCTTCAATTGTCATTTGATTGTGTATAGCAAGGGCTGCACTTTGTATTAGCTCACCACCTTCGTGTGCTAAGATTTGCGCACCGATAAGCTTATTAGACTGTTTATCTGCCACTAACTTTATAAAACCGTCTGTCTCAAAGTTGGCTAAGGCTCTTGGCACATTTTCCATTTCTAATACGCGGCTAATAACGCTTATTCCCTGATTTTCAGCTTCACCTTCTGATAACCCAACGGTAGCAACTTGCGGATCGGTAAAAATAACGGCAGGCATGATTGATAAGTCTAGCTTCAAGTTATCACCAGTCATATTTGAACCGGCACGGCTGCCTGCAGCTGCCGCAACATACACATATTGAGGTATGGTTGAGCAATCACCTGCAGCGTAGATATGAGAAACATTTGTCTCCAGCTTTTCATTAACAAGGACTGCGCCAGATCCATTCGAACTGACACCTACTACATCTATATCAAGTCCTACAG
>CAYUZL010000040.1:0-2739 GCA_964449725.1 uncultured Alteromonas sp.
ACATTAAATGACGCTGTGGCCGAGCACCCCAATATTCATATTTTTGAATGCTATAACGCCATTGACTTAATTTGCAGTAAATCTAGGCCCACATACAGTAATGGCGCTTACGTATGGAACTTAAAGCGCAACCACGTAGAAGTCATACGTTCAAAATTTGTTGCGCTGGCATCAGGTGGTGCAAGTAAAGTATATCAATATACGTCTAACCCAGACGTATCCAGTGGAGACGGTGTTGCAATGGCTTGGCGCGCGGGTTGTCGGGTGGCCAATATGGAATTTAATCAGTTCCATCCTACCTGCTTATATCACCCACAGGCTAAGAACTTTTTGATTAGTGAAGCGCTACGTGGTGAAGGGGCCTATTTATGCCATAAAGACGGCACTAAATTCATGCACAAATTTGATGAAAGAGCCGATCTCGCGCCCAGAGATATTGTTGCAAGAGCTATTGATTTTGAGATGAAACGCTTAGGCGCAGATTGCATGTATCTGAACATCAGTCATAAACCGTCAGATTTTATTCGAAAGCACTTCCCTAATATTTACCGTAAATGCCGCTCACTAGGCATAGATATTACTCGTGAGCCAATCCCTGTGGTTCCCGCTGCGCACTATAGCTGCGGAGGTGTTATGACGGATTTCAATGCAAAAACCGATTTAGAAAATGTCTATGCTATTGGAGAAGTTGCTTATACAGGGCTTCATGGAGCCAATAGAATGGCGTCGAATTCCTTACTAGAATGTGTGGTATTTGCTCACGCTGCAGCCAAGCACATTTTAGCAGCTCTGCCCAAGTCAGATACGCCAGGAGCTGTTGCGCCTTGGGATGAAAGCCAAGTTGTTAACGCCGATGAAGAAGTGATTATTCAGCATAATTGGCACGAATTGCGGTTATTTATGTGGGACTATGTTGGTATTGTAAGAACAGACAAACGATTGGAAAGAGCCCTTAGACGAATTCAATTATTGTCACAAGAAATACAAGAATACTATGCGCATTTTCGCGTGAGCCATAATTTACTCGAGCTCAGGAATTTGGTGACCGTCGCTGAATTAATAGTAAAATGCGCAATGCAGAGAAAAGAAAGCAGAGGTTTGCATTTTAACCTGGACTACCCTGATTTGTTACCAGAAGCAAAACCAACTGTTATAAAACATGAGCTATCAAAACCGACGGTGCAACCGGGTAGCCTCGCCACGGGCATATCTGACGAGTAAATGTACAATATCCCGTTTTTTAGCATCGTGTAAACTTATGAACCTATCGACATTAATACACCCTGTTACTATTTGCGTAGTACTAGGCAAATAGATAGGTTTCATAAAATCACAATCAATTTCTAGGGGAAGATCGGAATCTTTAAAGTTTAGCGCTTCTTCCTCAACGGATAAAACCAGAGCTAAGCTGTACATTCCATGAATAATGGCTCGTTTGAAGCCAAACATTTTCGCAAAGATAGAAGCTAAATGTATCGGGTTGTAATCACCTGAAAGTTCAGCGTAGCGGCGGCCATCGCTTCCCTTAAATTTTAACGGTCTTAAGTCTCTTCTCGCTAGGTTCGGAGATGGGCGCAAATAAGGAAGGTGAGAGGCCGTTCCCAGTTGATTTTCAGTATCGTGGAAACTACGTGAAAGGTAAGTACTGGTTGCCTGATAAACACATTTAGACTCTTGTTCTCCTGTTACAATAACATCTACCGCAATGCCCCTTGGGTGAGCATAAATATCACCAAATCGAACTGACAATTCAAAAGGTTGACCAAGTTCAAAATCTGGCGTTTGTACAATGCTGTTATGAATATGTACAAGTCCAACTGGGTTAAATGGGCATCGCTCATCCGCCAGTAACTCTAACTGCATCGGCAGTGTGAGCATTTGTAAATAACATGGATGGGTAAAATCAGACATCCACCTTAAATTAAATTCATACTTCCGGTAGTGACAGTAATCGACTTTAAAGTAAGACTCATTTACGGTTAAAGTACGTAACGTGTTCAGGGTGTCGGCGTTGACCCCCTTTCTTTTTGGCCTGACAGCTGATTTAACTGCTTTAATAACGACACGAATTAATGCCCTATTTTTACTCAACACTTTATTTCAGTCCTGTCGCCACTGTTTTCCACCTGGTTACCCATCGGCACAAACGTCTATAGTGCTTATTGTCTACAGAGCTGCTCATTACCCAACCTCTCGCTTTAATGTTGTTCTTGCCTTGCAACGACAAAAACACAGCAAAGGGAGTTATTAAACTGGGAAAAGTCAGGGTCATTGATTCTTGCGATAAACTAAATAAACAAATATTTTCATTATTGTCATCAAACGCTATCGCAGAAACCGTATTTTTTTTTATAGACAGTGGCATGAATACATAACGTGTCCAAAAACTCGCAGAAATTTGCGTATAACGACTAGACACGAACACGGTTAACAACAAGCGCAACCATTTTTGCAAACTCGGGATCGTCACACTTTTGATGCCCCATCATCCACGCATATAAATCGGGATCGTCACTTGTTAATAGCCGTTCAAACGTTTCTTGCTGTTCAAAAGATAGATCAGAAAAAGTTTGCTCCACAAAGGGCAATAACAAAACATCGAGTTCTAACATGCCTCTACGACACGCCCATTTCAGCCTAGCTAAACGTTTTTGAGTGAACATTTCACACCTACAATTATTTAATTAATAATATCGTACCACGAGGCTAATCCTGTGCTAACCCTTCTTTAGTTCAGGT
>CAYUZL010000041.1:0-9839 GCA_964449725.1 uncultured Alteromonas sp.
GTTAGAAAGCCTTCTTTTTCCAACGCCGAAAGAGCAGAATTGTCGCCGGTCATAAATTCATCAAATCTGTCTTGCGTAATTAAAGTACGCTGAAAGGCGGCAAGTGCTTTAGTGATGTTAATAAAGTTAAGGGGTTTATCGTCAGTGGGAAACACCGCTTCAAACATCTTTTTGTAACCTGCTTTTTTCAGTCGCCTTACAGCCTGCTTTTCCGAGGAAAGTGCCATTTCTTTTTTGTCTAATAGAGGCCCCATTGCTTGCTCAGCCAAAGATTTAGCACTGGCATCCCAGTTTTGTGAGATTTGAAAACCCGCATTCCAGGTTGTTGGCGCGTTTCTTCGGCCTTGGATACCTAAAGCACCTGTTGACGTTGATAACCCGTCCACTCCATGACCATTGCTTAAAATGTTATGACATGAATTACACGATTGAGTACGGTTTGCCGATAAGTTAGTTTCAAAATAGAGTTTTTCTCCCAATGCAACCATAGCTTCCGTGTCATTAGCTGAGCCAGGCATAGTCGCAGGAATAGTACCAATGATAGACAGTGCTGATTTTCTCAATGCTTGGTTATCATTGGCGGAAACTATAAATGAAGTAAACACGCCTAGAAACAACAGTACTAACCTTGAAGCTATTTTGCCATTCATTGCTACTATCTATTTTTTGATAAACACTTAAAGAGTCTATCAAACTAAGTTGAGCCTGTGCGATATTAGTACATATAAAGAAACCCAAAATGGTGTTTTGGGTTTCTTTACAGGTTACTTAAGGGGTTACCCCGCTTCACTTAGAGGTTGATAAAGCTGTCGAAAAAAACTCGCCATGAGCGCTGCTCTGTTGCGTATCTCTAACTTTCGGTAAATATTTGCGCAGTGAAATTTCACCGTTCTTTCACTAATAAATAATTGATTAGCTATGCTTTTATTTGGCAAGCCTTCAATGATTTTTTGTGCTACCTGCAATTCTCTTTTTGAGAGTAAGTCCAGTCTCTCGTCTAACGTTTTTAGGGTCATGCTTTTCTCCTTAGCGTGTTTTTAAAGTCATTGAGCCATTCTCAAGACAATAAACTTTGTCAGCCATAGCAATAGTCTGTGGCCGGTGGGCAACAATGATGCGTGTTACATTACAGTTGCGTAAATTTGCGTTTACTTGTTTTTCTGATTCGGTATCAAGGTGAGCTGTTGCTTCGTCCATAAAAAGGATGAGAGGACGGCGGTATAGGGCTCTTGCAATGAGCACTCGTTGTAGTTGCCCTCCTGACAGACTACTTCCCATATCACCTACAAGGGTTTGGTACTGCATAGGCATCGTTACTATA
This sequence comes from uncultured Alteromonas sp., assembly GCA_964449725.1. GTDB lineage: Bacteria > Pseudomonadota > Gammaproteobacteria > Enterobacterales > Alteromonadaceae > Alteromonas_F. The sequence goes on from CAYUZL010000041.1 coordinate 1,322, forward strand.
TCCGTGTGAATACAGGCTACTTGAGCAGCCCACATCACGCGCTGAATATCCGGCTCGGTATCAAAACAAGCGATGTTATTGAGGATAGTGCCAGATAGACAATGATCATCTTGCATTACCGCACTGATATATTGACGATATGGAGTATTAAAAATATTATTTCCTTGCCATTGAATGTTCCCGCTATTCGGTGTTAATAAGCCCATTAAACAATGCAATAACGTGGTTTTTCCACTGCCGCTTGGTCCTGTAATTGCTACGCATTCACCTGCGTTTATTGTGGCGCAGACATTGTCGAAGATAAGCGGTGAATGAGGTGAATAACGGTAGCTTAAATTGTTTATTGTGAGAGTCGATTTTGCGTTAGGCTGTGTGTGGCTAGGAATTGTATCAGTGCGAGTTTCAACTTGGTTCTCTGTTGGCGTGAGCACTAAGTCACTCAATCTATCGAAGTGCACGTTCAATAAACGATAGTCAATAATGGTATTGATGACGTTATCCATGGCAGACGTAAAGCGTGTTTTGTAACTTATAAACGCGTATAGCATACCCACAGTTATCACGTTATTCATTACCGCTGTCGCAGCAAAGTAAATGACCACTAGGTTTTCGATACCAAACAAAATTTTGTTTAGCGTACCAAAAAATATTTGCCAGCGGTTCAGTGCAATATCAGTATTTAAATAGGCTACTAATTTATGCTGCCATTCATTTTGGCGAGTACTTTCTTGTTGAAATAATTTGATGGTTTTTATGGCGCGAACCGATTCCATAAAGTGAGTGTTTTCACTGGCGCTTGCTGCAAGACTTTCCGAACTAAGACGATGTAGTGGGCGGTAAATAGACCATTTAACGATTAGATACAAAGCGACAATGCCAGTTGAAATTGCAGCCAATTTTGCACTGTAAATAAACATAATGATTAGAGTGGTGATTGCCATTACACCATCTAATATTGCGGATATTAGCCCTTGAGATAACATGCTTCTAATGGGGCCAAGAGAACCAAATCGAGAAACAACATCACCTAAATGGCGTTTATAGAAAAAATCAAAAGGCAAGTGAATAAGCTTGTAAAATACATTGGCGCTAAGCTGTTCGTTAAGACGGCTTGTCAAAGTAAGCATTAAGAACTGACGAAACGTATGAGTGGCGACCTCAATGAGAAGCAGCAAGCCAAAGCCCAAGGCCAGTACAGTTAGCATGTCGCTATTTTTGCCAACGAGCACATCGTCTACTATCAGCTGCATATAGTAAGGCGATATCATTGCAAATATTTGCAATAGGAGGCTTAAGCTAAAGAGGATTAATCCAAATCGCTTTAACCCTGTGGCAGAGCGGAAAAAATGCCATAAGGTGAGCGCGGGTGATGCTTTTTCTGGTTCAAAACTTTCTGTCGGTGAACACTCTACTGCAATGCCTGTAAAGTGATCAGCAAAATCGCTAATCTTTAACTTTCTTTTTCCTATAGCAGGATCATTTATTATGGCAAATTTGGACGTTACCTTAGAAAGGACAACATAATGGTTCATATCCCAGTGAATAATACAGGGCAAGCTCAGCTCCTGCACTGAGTCTAGGTCCAATTTCAATGCTCTCGTATTGAGAGATAACTTGCCTGCAATGGTTAAAATGTCTCTTAAGTTTGCTCCGTGAGATGAAATGGAAAACTGCGCTCTTAGCTGTCGCATATCTATTTTCTTGCCGTGATAATGAGCAATCATTGCTAAACAGGTCAGCCCACACTCACTGGTTTCAGCTTGCAACAAACAGGGAACATCCACAGACCATAAACGAGGTAATGCTGAAGACAGTTGAGCTTGATTTTGCGCGGCTTCCATAATTACAATCTTCCTTTTAGACTGAGCAAAGGTTCGAATAACCATTCAATAACAGTTCGTTCACCGAGAGTGACATCCGCAGAAAAGGTATTTCCTGACTTTAGCGTTACTGATTCTCCGTAAGCATATATTTGAGTTGTGTTTAGCCGAGCTTTTACCATATACACTGGTGCTGATATGGTTGTCGCTGCGTTATTGACCTCATTGGGAAGTAAAATCGAATCTGAAATGCTGTCTATGACGCCTTCATGAGTTCCAAATTTTTCATGGGGATAAGCATCGTACCGAAGTGATATCGGTTGCCCTTCCTTTATAAACCCAGCTGATTGGGTTGGCACCGGGATCATAGCGGTAAATTCGATGTTTTGAGGTACGATTGTAAGTAGCGGTTTTTCGTCTACACGTTTCCCTTTGTGCACATAAATATCACTTACTAGACCTGATTTTTTAGCGAAAATAATTTCACTGTCTGCTGCTTCAAGTTGAATTATTCGCTGGTTTATTTCTGCAATTTCCTGCGATATTTGATTTTTGGCTTGCTCAGTTGAAGAGGGCAAAAGTGTAATTTCTTCAACAATTGATTGGTATTGTTTGTCTAGTTGGGAAACTTCTCTGCTGAGGTTTCCAAGTTGTGTCTTTAGTTGCAGTGATTGGCTTCGAGCTGAGTTTAAATCAATATCACTTACCCAGCCTTTTTTGTGAAGTAGCGTCATTTTTTCTGCGTATTTGTTAGCAAGATTATATTGTTGGCGGGTGGATAACTGCACTTCGGCCAATGTTGAATAGTCTTCATTTAGTTGTATTTGTTTAGAAGATAAAAAGTGCTGTTTTTTAATATATTGAGTCGTTAAACGAGAAAGCTCTTCATTGAGCAATTTGCGTTTTTGCAGTAATTCATCTTTTATTAGGTGGTTGAACATTTCACCCGCGAAATTCCGCCTTTCAGACGTGATACGGAGTAAAGGCTGGCCTTTTTCTACATATTGCTCAGGAGTAATAAATATGTCAGAAATTATACCGTTACTTAACGCAGAGAAGTGATTTGTAACACCTATATTTGGCTCTAACCATCCCGATACCGTGACTTGTTTGGCATACTGCGCTGTGCAAACCCAAGCCAGTGTTATCACTGCCCAGAATACTAAAAATAGGCTTGTCCAAGTCGCGGATGTTTTCGGAACAACCAGTACTTTTCCAAGTAGATTGTTTGCCATATGGTTGACAGCTTGTTCCCTGAATAATCCTTTTGTGCCGTTAGTATCCATAGTTTTCACCTATAATAGTGTCATAAATCAGAGTGTTGGTTAGACAGCGTCCATTTGCTCTAGGCTCTCCTTGGCAACCTAATCCTTGTTACCTCCATGAGCGAATTGTTTAGCGCAATTAGCCGTCTTGAATGCAGATGTTCATCTACATAACCAACGAGAATTAGCTTAATCTTGCGTGTGTGTTTTTTCGTTTAAATATGAGTAGAGTTTGTTTTTTATACAAAAAAAGTTTTTTTGTCCCAGAATTGAAATTTGTTGTCTCACCGAGAAAATAAAATTGTGTTGCTTTACTTAATAAATCGGGTTGCTTTAGCTGAGACAGGGTAGAGTTAAAAAGGGTTGTTAGCACCTAAGAGTGAAATTGAGATATCTATCAAAAATGAAGTTGATTTTTGGGCGATTGTTTTATGAATGGAAAGAATGCAATATCAATGAGTGAGAGAGCTGAGGTAAATTGGATGCAAATAAACTTGCATCCAATTGTGGGCTGTTAGAAAAACAACCGCTCTAATGGCGGAACAGTCGGAGGCGTTGTAAATGGGTCTTCACATTTTCCATTAGGCCCAAGGTGTTTACAGCCAGTTGAAATGGGTATAAGAGTAGTGGGCGAAATGATACCGCCATTGACTCTATCAAGATCTTCCTTATTGAGTTCGGTTAAAAACATAACTATCTCCATATTAAATTAAAAATGTGCTCGGCCTGAAATGGCGGGCAGCTCGTATTCTAAATGGCAGAAAATAGTTTGGTATTGGCACAAGGAACAGGATTGAGGTTCAAAGCCAATTTGGCAGGTCTATATGAAATACTTATCGTTTATTTCGCATTATTAATAAGTAACCCCAACTCTGGATAAGAAACAGCGTTCAGCAACGCTACTGGCGTGAATTACTTCGTTGCAATAGGCAGCAACAGAATAACTATTACGTGACTTTTGCGCCTTGAACCAACCGCATCAATAGTTTCGATATCAGCAGCTTTGTTGTTTTCTTTTGTATAATTTAATTGTGAGTTTGAACGTACGTTGCCCCACCTGAATTTTGAGGGTTAGGGTTAGCTACAACACCAATAGATGAACTTTTTCATTTTAAGTCCTTCTTAAATGACATGAATATTTCATGTAGTACCTAATGTTCTATATTGTTTTTTTAATGTCAAAAATACTATTCGGCAGAGATGAGGTTGATTTCCAGAAAAGAGAGGCGATTACTCTAATTCTCCACAGTTACTATTGATGACTGCGTTAAATGATTAAATCAATGTGGCTTTTATTTGATTACAAAAAATGGACTAATATCCAGATTCGAGGAGGTCACTTCAAGTAACAATTGAAAGGTATTTGAATAAATTCACTAAACAATCATTACATGAAGTGGGTGTTTACAAACCTATTATCCTATAATAAAAAGGCTTTACAGTTTCGAAAGTATATTTTGCACGGTTTCTTTGGCATCGCCAAATAACATATCCGAGTTATCTTTAAAGAATAAAGGATTCTGCACCCCAGCGTATCCTGTTGCCATTGAGCGTTTGAAGACAACTACGTTTTTTGCTTCCCACACTTCAAGTACTGGCATGCCGGCTATGGGACTACCTGGTTCTTTGGCTGCGGGGTTTACCGTGTCATTAGCTCCGATGACAAGCACAACGTCAGTAGAAGAGAAGTCGTCGTTTATTTCATCCATTTCCATGACTATGTCATAAGGAACTTTAGCTTCAGCTAGTAGTACGTTCATATGACCCGGTAATCTACCTGCAACGGGATGTATAGCGAAACGCACATTGATACCTTTATCTCTTAGTTGTTTGGTTATTTCAGCGACAGGATATTGTGCTTGTGCTACCGCCATTCCATAACCTGGGGCTATGATTACTTCGTTTGCTTCTTTTAGCATGTCAGCTACGTCATCAGCTTTAATTTCAGTGTGTTCGCCTTGCTCTGCATCTGATGAAGATACTGTACCGCTTTCGGTACCAAATCCACCAAGAATTACACTGATGAATGAGCGGTTCATCGCTTTACACATAATATAAGAAAGGATTGCACCAGAACTTCCAACAAGCGCACCTGTTACGATAAGTAGGTCATTACCCAACATAAAGCCAGCAGCGGCTGCAGCCCATCCAGAATATGAGTTCAACATAGATACGACTACTGGCATGTCAGCACCGCCTATTGCGGATACCAAATTATAACCAAACACAAATGCAATTATCGTCATGATGATTAGCGGTACTAGAGACTCAGTTGCTATAAAGCTATAGCCTAAATAGATAGATATGAGGAGCATGGCTAGGTTTAACCAATGAGATCCAGGTAGTGCTTTAGGCGCACTGCTGAGTAAGCCTTTTAGTTTGGCAAATGCAACAACAGAGCCGGTAAAAGTCACTGCACCGATAAAGATACCTAAAAATACTTCAACGTCATGAATTGATTTCTCTATGGAGTCTACCTTGCCGAGAAAATTGGTAGTGAGTGAACCGTGATCGATTGCACTAGAAAAGCCGACTAAAACAGCTGCCATACCAACGAAACTATGAAGAATAGCTACGAGTTCTGGCATTTCAGTCATTTCAACTTTTAGGGCTAAACGAATCCCTATGAGGGCGCCAATCGCCATTGAGAGTGTAATTATCCAGCTTCCTCCAGTGACTTGCGTGCTGGCCAGTGTGGCGACAATAGCAATGGCCATACCGATCACACCAAGGATATTACCTCGTTGTGCAGTTTCTTGTTTGCTAAGTCCTGCTAGGCTGAAAATAAATAAAAGTGCAGCGATTAAATACGCTGCGGAAACTATACCTTGTGACATCTTATTGGTTCTCCTTAATCGTCTTTACGAAACATTTTCAGCATGCGCTGAGTTACGGTAAAGCCGCCTGCAATATTAATAGTGGCAATAAGTACTGCAATTCCAGAAAGGAGCATTACAAGACTCGAAGCGTCAGTTTTTATCTGCACAAGCGCACCGACGATTATAATTCCGCTTATGGCATTGGTGACGCTCATCAATGGTGTATGTAGAGCATGTGTAACATTCCAGACTACGTAGTAACCCACCACACAAGCCAACATAAAAACGGTAAAATGAGAAACGAAATCCGCTGGGGCCGACTTTGAAATCCATGCGAAGGCAACACCACCAAGGGCAGCAAATAGCGGTTTGAGCCAAACTTTTTTAGGTTTAGTGTGTTTCTCGGTTTTTTGCTCTGGCTCAACGGGCGTTACTTTGGGTTGAGCACTCACTTGAATTGCGGGAGGGGGAAAGGTAATTTGGCCTTCTTTCACAGCAGTAACACCACGAATGACTTCGTCACTGAAATTAATGCTAATTTTGCCATCTTTTTCTGGACTTAATAATTTAAGTAAATTAACTAAGTTGGTTCCATATAGCTGACTCGCTTGAGCAGGTAAACGTCGAGATATATCCGTCAAACCTACAATAGTGACATCGTTTTTTATGGCTATTTCGCCAGGCTCAGTGAGTTCACAATTTCCGCCGGTAGCAGCTGCTAGATCTACAATTACACTACCGGGTTTCATCAGTTCAACCATATCTGCCAAAATTAACTTTGGTGCAGGTTTTCCAGGAATGAGCGCGGTTGTAATTATGATATCAACCTCTTTGGCTTGCTCTCTGAATAGCGCCATCTCAGCTTCAATAAAAGCCGCGCTCATTTCTTTGGCGTAGCCATCACCATTTCCGGTATCGTTGTCTTCGTAGCTTAGCTCTAGGAACTCAGCCCCCATGGAATTGATTTGCTCCTTTACTTCAGGGCGGGTGTCAAAGGCGCGAACGATTGCGCCTAAACTGCCAGCCGTGCCAATAGCGGCAAGGCCTGCTACACCTGCGCCTATAACCAATACTTTGGCAGGAGGAACTTTTCCGGCTGCGGTGATTTGACCTGTAAAAAATCGGCCAAAATGATTTGCGGCTTCAACCACGGCTCGGTAGCCATCGACGTTAGCTAGGGAGCTTCTTGCATCTAAAGATTGTGCTCTGGATATTCTTGGTACCATATCCATTGCGAGTAAATTTACGCCTGCCTGCTTACACTTTTCAAGCAGCTTTGTATTTTGAGTTGGCCAAACGAAGCTCGCTATTGTTGCTCCTTTTTTGATTAATGACAGTTCATCGGGAGTGTCGTTGGAGCCATCAAAGGGAGCGTTCATTTTGAAAATTAAATCGGCTTGGAAGGCAAGTTCTTTGTCTACAATACTTGCTCCAGCATCAATAAAGGCTGAATCGCTAAAACTGGCTTGTTTGCCAGCGCCACTTTCTATAACGACAGAAAAACCAAGTTTGATTAACTGTTCGACCGTTTTTGGTGTAGCGGCCACCCGACTCTCTTGAAAAGAGCTTTCTTTAGGTATTCCGATTTGCATAAAGTAGTCCTACCAATGGCAATAAAAGGTGTGGTTTAAAAAGTAATTTTTCTAGAAGGTGATTTACTAGGGCCTGCTTATCTTTGTTCATGACCTACTGCGCAAATCATGAACAAAGATAAACAGGCCCTAGTGTGACAATTATTTCTATTGGGCGTGGATTATGCCGTCAGTTTGAAATGAAATAAAGCAAAATGAACCATTTTAGGGATGGTGTTTCATTATTTCAGTGCATTCGCTATAAAATAGTGCGCAAGAGGGTTTTGTAGTCTGTACTTTTTGACAGTATTTTAGCCTATACAATGATAATTTTATCGAGTTGATTGTATATTGAGCAGTGATCTAAGGTATTAATTGAGAAGCTTTAATGTTATCTGTTCGATGATTTTTTATTCGAAAATAAGGTTCATAGAGCTTTCGTAAAAGACCGCTTAAACCGAGCATTTCATAAAAGCAAAACATAGACGTTGATGAGTCATAAAAAATGCCAGCGTGAATAACAGGCTGGCATTTTTTCTATAAAACTAGCAATGTTTAGATTACCAAATTTTAATACGTTCTTCAGGCGCTAAATAGAGGGCATCATCAGGTTTTACATCAAAAGCATCATACCATGCATCATGGTTTCTTGGTGCTAAGGTACGATAGCGTCCAGGCGCGTGAGTTCCAGCGCGTAGCTGACTTAACATAGATTGCTCGGTACTTTTTCTTTTCCAAACTTGCGCCCAAGCAAGGAAGAAGCGCTGGTCCCCAGTGAGTCCATCAATAATAGGGGCTTCTTTTCCATTTAGGCTTAACTTGTATGCGTGGTATGCCATTGATAGCCCACCTACATCACCGATGTTTTCACCTAAACTGTTGTTACCGTTTACAAAGTTGTTAGGAATTGGTTCGTACGCACTATATTGAGCAGCAAGTTGCTGAGTTTTTTGTTCGAATGCTGCACGGTCTGCATCTGTCCACCAGTTACTTTGAATTCCATTTTCATCAGACTTGGAGCCTTGGTCATCAAAACCGTGACC
>CAYUZL010000042.1:0-12818 GCA_964449725.1 uncultured Alteromonas sp.
TTACTATATCAAGCCTAGGCGGTATTGGTGGTACTGCGTTTACGCCTATCGTTAATGCGCCAGATGTTGCTATTTTGGGCGTATCTAAGAGCGAAATGAAGCCGAAATGGAATGGTAAAGAGTTTGAACCTAGACTTATGTTACCGCTTTCACTTTCTTACGATCACAGAGTTATCGATGGGGCTCTAGCAGCGCGTTTTGCTGTTCACTTGTCGACTGTACTTGGCGATTTAAGACACATAATCATGTAATACACAGGGTTGCCTGTGCCGTGGCAAAGGTTTCTTTGCCACCTAAGTTACTTTTTACAGAACAAATTTTGAGGTCACGATGAGCGAAATAAAGACACAATTAGTAGTACTAGGCGGCGGTCCTGGTGGTTATAGCGCAGCGTTTCGCGCGGCGGATTTGGGTATTGACACAGTGGTTGTTGATTCTCGTGGCAAATTAGGCGGTGTATGTTTGAATGTGGGTTGTATTCCTTCTAAAGCACTACTTCACGTAGCTAAAGTCATTAAAGAAGCGAAGCACATGGATCACCATGGTGTGAGCTTTGGCGAACCTAAAATTGATTTAGACAAAATTCGCGCCTACAAAGATGATTCAATTAACCAGCTTACCAATGGTCTTGGTGGCATGGCGAAAATGCGTAAAGTTAAGCACGTTGTGGGTTACGGTAAATTTACTGGTCCTAACACGGTTGAAGTTGAAGGCCCTGAAGGCAAAACTACGATTACTTTCGACAACGCAATTATTGCAGCGGGCTCAGAGCCAGTTAGCTTGCCGTTCATCCCAGAAGATGATCGCGTAATCGATTCAACAGGCGCACTTGAACTTAAAGATGTACCTGAAAAAATGTTGGTACTTGGTGGCGGTATTATCGGCCTAGAAATGGGTACGGTATACGACGCACTAGGTTCAAAAATTGACGTTGTTGAATTCTTAGATCAGCTAGTTCCTGCAGCAGATAAAGACATCGTTAAAGTATACAGCAAAACGGTAAAAGACCGTTTCAACATTATGCTTGAAACTAAAGTCACTGCAGTTGAAGCTAAAGATGACGGTTTGTATGTGTCGTTTGAAGGTAAACAAGCTCCTGCAGAAGCGGTACGTTATGACAAAGTATTGGTTGCTGTTGGTCGTACACCAAACGGTAAGTTGATTGGTGCTGAAACTGCGGGTGTTGCAGTAAGCGACCGTGGGTTCATTGACGTTGATAAGCAAATGCGTACTAACGTTCCTCACATCTATGCAATTGGTGATTTGGTTGGCCAACCTATGCTTGCGCATAAAGCGGTTCACGAAGCACACGTTGCGGCTGAAGTTATTGCCGGACAGAAGCATTTCTTCGACCCTCGTTGTATTCCAAGTGTTGCTTACACTGAGCCTGAAATGGCATGGGTAGGTTTAACTGAGAAAGAAGCGAAAGAACAAGGCATTAACTACGAAGCAGCTGTTTTCCCTTGGTCTGCTTCTGGTAGAGCAATCGCATCTGCTGCAACTGATGGTATGACTAAGATGATCTTTGAAAAAGATACCGGTCGCGTTATTGGTGGTGCACTAGTGGGTACTAATGCGGGTGAAATGCTGGGTGAAATTGGTCTCGCTGTTGAAATGGGCGCTGATGCAGAAGATGTTGCATTGACTATTCACGCTCACCCAACATTGAATGAATCAATTGGGCTTGCTTCGGAAATATTTGAAGGTAGTATTACCGACTTGCCGAATAAGAAAGCCAAGAAAAAATAAAGTCTAAAAAGGCAACTTCGGTTGCCTTTTTTCATTGCAAGAATTCGTTAATACCGTAGGCAATAATGTCGAATATACCTTCTCAAATAGAGATGTTTTCGGTTTCCAGCCCTTGTGTTGATATATGCGAGAGTGGACCGAAGGGTCTTTGTCTTGGTTGTTTTCGAACAAGAGATGAAAGACTTTATTGGCATCAAGCCGATGATGCTACTAAACGGGTTATTGTAAAAGCGTGTTTTCGACGCAAACGCTCTGCTCTTGCTAGGAAAATAAAAAAAGACAAATTGTCAATCGTGAACGATACTGACAATCAAAAGCAACAAGATTTATTTTAAAATAAGGCCATTAGATGAAAATCAGCGATGTGGTATCTGCCGCAACTAACACGTTTTCATTACCTCAAGTGTGTACCAAACTTCGAGAAGTTTTGGATGACCCCCGTTCTGAATTTTCTGATTTAGCAAAAGTAATAGCAACCGATCCTATTTTAAGCGCCAAATTATTACGTCTTGCCAATAGTGCGTTTTTCCGATTTTCTCAGCAAGTCGAAACAGTTCAAAAAGCAGTGTCGATTATGGGAGGGGAAGCCGTATATGATTTAGCCATAGCTGAAGCGATGAGCTGTGCGAAAAATCAATTCCAATCGAATCTGTTAGATACGAACCAACTATGGCTAGACAGCTTATTTAGAGGCGTTCTTGCTAAAGAAATCGCTAAGTCTAAGCGAGTGAGAGGTGCTGAGCGGTTTTTTGTACTCGGTATAATGAGTCGGTTAAGTGAAATGGTGATCGCAGCACACTTTGAAAGTACCTATGAACGCTACGTTAACCAAAAAAAATTATCTTTACCTTGGCATGCACAACGGGCTGAATTAGGATTTACATTTGCCAATGCAAATGGTGCAATTTGTGAGGTATGGGGATTACCTCCTAAAATATGTAGGCCAATTAGTACTATTTTCTCAGTGCAACACAAGCACCTAGACAACGACGCTAGAACGTTACAGTTGGCAATAAAAATGACATTTTATCATTATAAAGATCCCCGCTTTTTAGACGTTTCTTCTTTAGAACCAGAACTTTCGCTTTGGCCAAAAAGCGAAGATGAATTAAAAGAAGTCATTGAATCGAGTTACAACGAAGCAAAAACACTACAGAGTTTCTTTTAACACTTTTATTGTCTTACTACTATGAATCAATATTTATCTTTAGTTATTATATCTTTATCTATAGGGTGGGTAACGGATGTACATGCAGCGCGTAAAGATATCGCGTCTTTGTATTACGCCGACTTTTCTAGCAATGATGATAGAGAAGAAGGTTTTTCTCTTGAAGGCGAGATTGGAATTATTTCGGCGTCAGGGAATAGTGAGACAACATCGTTGAGCGGCAGCCTAGTTGCCGACCACGAAATGTCCAATTGGAGCAACCGTTATACTATCGAGTCCAACTACACGCGAACGCGCTCAGATTCCCAAGACCGCTTAGTTACGAGTGCTCAGCGCTTGAATATGAGTTTAGAAGCTGACTATAAATTGTTGAACCCAGGTAAGCGAGTGTTTTTGTTCGCTGATTATGAAGATAACCGCTTTGATGGTTTTGATAGGCAAGGCTCTGTTGTTGCGGGTTGGGCGAGAGTAAAGCTAAAATCAGAGAGTAGTAGCTTCAGATATAGTCTTGGGCCCGGTTATAATTATGCTAAACCGGTTGATGAAGACGATGAAGACACATCCGGGATAATTGTACGAGGTACAGCAGAGTTTATTTATCAGTGGTCTTCGGGTGCTAGATTACGTCAATTACTGACTACCGCAGCCGGAAGAGTCTTGACTCAGTCTCGTTCGGAGACGTCATTATCAACAAAAGTCATTGATGACCTTTCTATGCAGCTATCTTTTATCATTGATCACAATTCATCTCCAGGGACTGATATCGCCGCCGTTGATACTCGAACGTCTATTTCTTTAGTTTATCAATTCTTTTAGTTGACTAAATTTAACGCGACGCTACCATACCGCCTTATATGGACACACAATTTTAATACTTTATTAGGACACATATAATGTTTAGAAAATTACTACTGACTACTGCTGTTTTTTTAGCAATGCCAGCATTGGCACAAGAAGCGCCAGAAGACAAAGCTTTTACACTCGATGGTGAATTTGGATTTAACTTAACCACAGGTAACACCGAAACTACCTCAATTAATGGTGGTTTAACCGCTAAGCACAAGCTGAAGAAATGGGAAAATGATTACATCTTTGAAGCCTTGTATCGCGAAGATACCACTGAAGATGACAATGGTGTTGAAGAAACTGATGTTTCCGCTCAACGTTTTTACGCATCTGGTCAAGCGAACTATAAGTTAACTAATCCAAATAACCGTATATTTGGTTTTTTAAGCTACGAAGATAACCGTTTAGGTGCATTTGACTACCAAGGTACTGCTGCATTAGGTTGGAGCCAGAAAGTATGGGGAACAGAAAAAAGCGCATTTGAATACAGCATCGGTCCTGGTTACACCTTTCAAAGAGAACAAGAAACTGATGATGATACACCTGTAAATACTAACAAGTTCTTCGTTGTCCGTGCGTCTGCTGCATATAACTGGTTTATTTCAGATACAGCTAAGTTTACGCAAACACTATCTACTGAAGTAGGCTCTGAAAACACCAGTAGTCGTTCTGAATCTGCGTTATCTGCTCAAATTAGTGGCGCATTGTCGCTAAAAGTTGCGTTTCGTGTTGATCACAATACAGATGTTGCTGGTGATTTAGAAAATACGGATACAGAAACTGCAATTACCTTGGTTTATTCTTTCTTTTAAACCAAGTTTGATAGAGCTTGATACATACAAAAAACGCCCTTAGTTGGGCGTTTTTTATTATTTAGGATAAGTGCTTTTTAATGAAGTTTACGTGTTTTTATGGTGCCATCAATTTTGAGCAATGCTTCTAGTGCTTCAGTTGCGTGCTCTGCTTCTACATCGATAACCACATAACCAACGTCGCCGTTAGTTTGTAGATATTGTGCGGCAATATTAATATTCTTTTCAGCAAAGGCATTGTTAATTTGGGTTAACACACCAGGGCGGTTTTGGTGAATATGGAGTAAGCGAGAGCAACCTGTATGACTAGGTAATGAAACTTCAGGGAAGTTAACTGCTGATAGCGTAGAGCCATTATCGCTGTATTTCGCTAATTTACCTGCTACTTCAATACCGATGTTTTCTTGTGCTTCTTGGGTACTACCGCCAACATGAGGCGTTAGAATAACGTTATCAAAGCGACATAGCGGCGATTCAAAGGTTTCATCGTTGCTCTTAGGCTCTGTTGGGAAAACGTCGATTGCCGCGCCATTTAAGTGACCAGAATCTAATGCATCAACAAGAGCGTCGATATCGATAACCGTTCCACGAGCGGCATTAATTAGAATGCTGCCAGGTTTCATAGCAGCAAGCTCGGCTTTTCCAATCATGTTCTGGGTTTGAGCTGTTTCTGGCACGTGTAACGATACTACATCAGAGGTGTTCAATAAGGTTTCAAGTTGTTTTATTTGTATGGCATTACCCAACACAAGTTTGTCTTCAATATCAAAAAATTGAACTTTCATACCCAAATGTTCAGCAAGGATACTTAGTTGAGTACCAATATGGCCATAACCAATAATACCTAGGGTTTTGCCACGAGCTTCGTATGAACCTGCCGCACTTTTTAGCCATTCGCCTCTGTGTGCTTTGGCGTTGCGTAGGGGAACACCTCGTAACAGTACAATAAGTTGTCCCAATACTAATTCTGCAACAGAGCGAGTATTTGAGAATGGCGCATTAAATACTGGAATACCACGGGCTTGGGTCGCATCTAAATCTACTTGGTTAGTACCAATACAAAAACAGCCAATGGCGACTAATTTAGGCGCTGCATCGATAACCGATTGGGTTAGCTGTGTTCTGGAGCGGATACCAATAAAGTGTACGTCTTTGATTTTTTCTTTTAGCTCGTGCTCTGGTAACGAGGTTTTGAGATACTCGATATTATTGTAGCCACTTGCTTTTAGCGTATTTACGGCACTTTCGTGAAGGCCTTCCAAAAGAAGAATTCGGATTTTATCTTTCGGTAAAGAAACTTTGGTCATGTTCAAACTCGCTTAAGTTAAAGAGCCATCTGGACGTCTATACGTGTAATTTATCAGGAAAATGAGATTTAACAAAGTAAAACCTCATTTTATCTAAGGATAATTATAAAGTGATAATGCCTTGGGCGGATGCAACTAAAACCGCATCAGCGCCGCGAAGTGCAAATAAGCCGTTGGTCACAACACCAGGAATGTGGTTAATTTGTTGTTCTAAAGCTTTCGGATCAAGAATATTCATATTGTGTATATCAATGATCACATTGCCATTATCGGTTATAACGCCGGCTCTGTATTCTGGATCACCACCAAGCTTGACCAATTCACGAGCAACATAAGAGCGGGCCATAGGGACAACTTCAATAGGCAGAGGAAACGCACCAAGTACTGGCACTTGCTTGCTGTCATCAATGATACAAATAAATTGTTTGGCAACGGCGGCAATTATTTTTTCTCGTGTTAACGCAGCACCGCCACCTTTAATCATGTGTTTGTGGTCGTTTATTTCGTCCGCACCATCAACATAGATGGAAAGTTCGTCAACATCATTCAAGTCGACTACTTCAATCCCAATATCGGTTAGTCGACGAGCTGACTCTTCAGATGCCGCTACCGCTGATTTTATGTTTTTTGCATTTGGTGCCAAAGCGTCGATAAAACAATTGACCGTACTACCAGAACCAATACCAATGACGGTATCGTTTTCTACATAAGCGAGTGCGGCATTTGCAACGGCCTGTTTCTTTTCTAATTGGTTCATGAAGTCTTCTTAACGTTAAATTAGGTAGTCGGGTGTAATAATGTTGTCGAGCGGGATATCCCAAGACTCGCAAGGTAATCTTTGATCACAATATTGGTTGGTATGCGCTATGCCAACAAGTTTAGGACGATGCTTCCTTTTCCATGCTAATGCTAGGCTTTTATCGTAAAAGCCACCGCCCATACCTAACCTATTTTTATTGTCATCGAAAGCCACTAATGGCATGAGTATTATATCTATGTTGTGAAAAGGTACCAGCGAATGGCAATTTAATTTAGGCTCTTCAATACCAAATTTGTTGTTATGCATAATGGTAGAACTTTGGTAACGCTGGAAAAAAATACAGCCTTTTGTAAAAGGGTGGATCACAGGGAGCATAAGATGCATTTCATTTTCCCAGCCCCAGTGAATAAAGGGAGTTAGGCTGGGCTCTCCGTCATTAGCTAAGTAGGTTGCAATCACTTTGGGAGGCGTGCGTAAGCTAGCGCAGTATTGCTGTATTCTGGAATTAAGTAAACGGGAGGCGCTTTGTTGTTCTAGCTCGCTGAGGGTTTGCCTATTTGTTCTAAATTGTTTGCGAAGTACGTGTTTATTTAGCGTCACAGCATGACTTAATCAGTAAGGTAATGGTTGAGTACAGAAACAAGTGCGTTTATATCAATGGGTTTATTGAGCACCTTTTCAATTCCTACACTTTTGTAATCGGTGAAGTTGGTAATGATATCGGCTGTCAGCGCAACTATAGGGACATCTAATAGTTGAGCTCTTAAGGCTGCTGCAGCTTCTAAGCCCGTTATACCAGGAAGCCGTATATCCATAATAATTAAATCATATTTAGATGACTGTACTTTGTCCAGACAAGCTTCGCCAGAGCTCACAATATCGATACTAAACCCTAGCGTAGCAAATACAGACTCAATGACTGATTGATTTATTGTGTTGTCTTCAACAATCAATATTTTTGCGCTGGTTTTTGCAGTTAACGTTGAACTGTTATCTTTTTGTTTTGAAACACTTGCGGGGTCTGTTGTCGCGGCGGGTAAACTGACTTTAACCAAAGTGCCTAAATTCAAACGGCTATTGATAAAAATCTGTCCGCTCATTAAGTCGACTAAACCTTTACTAATAGTGAGCCCTAAGCCGGTTCCTTCTACATTGGTATCTTGTTTTAAACGTAGATAGCGGGTGAACAAGGTTTTTTGATCTTCTTCGCTCATACCAATACCTTCATCTTTGACACAAAAAATCAGATTAGAATCAACGTAATCTACGTAGACGTTTACGTTTTTGATATCTGCAGAGTATTTGATCGCATTGCCAATTAAATTTAAAGCGATTTGGAAAAACTTGCCTTCATCGAGTTCTATTGCTGAAGGAATTGTGGGTAACAAATGAAAATGTAATGTGCATTTCGCTTTTGTCGCAATCACTGAACTGATTGCTTCAAGCCTAGAAAAAAGAGTTTGTGTACAGGTGGATTCAACATTAATGTGGATTTTGCCTACTTCTAGTTGATTGAGGTCAAGTACTGAATTAACGATGTGCAGTATGCGCTGACCACTGGATGTGATGTGGTCGAGTTTTGTATTAATTGATTTGGGTAGATTAAGTGGTGCTATTTCTTTTGTTAGCAGATTAGAAAATGTGATGACCGCATTTAATGGTGTGCGTAATTCATGGCTAACATAAGAAATAAAGTCACGTCGAAACGCGTTCATTTTCTCTAGTTCTTGATTCTTTACCCTAAGCTCTAGTTGTGAAACAACCGCGTGGCTTAAGCTCAACAGCGCATTTCGTTGCGTTTCATTGAGTACTTTGGGTTTTTTATCAATGACGCAAAGCGTTCCTAATGAATGACCTGTAGGTGTAATTAGCGGCGCACCTGCATAAAAGCGAATGCTGGGTTCTTCAGTGACTAATGGGTTGTCAAAAAAGCGTTCGTCTTTAATTGCATCGGGAATTTCAAACAAGCCGTCTTGCAAAATTGCATGGGCGCAAAAAGCAATATTTCGAGGGGTTTCCTCGGCATCAACGCCAACCTTAGCCTTAAACCACTGTCGATTGACGTCAACTAAGCTCACTAAGGCTATCGAAGACTCGCAAATTATGGATGCGAGTTTCGTTAGCTCATCAAATTGCCGCTCAGCAGAGGTATCTAAGATATCGTAATCTATCAGCGTCTTAATACGGTCGACTTCGTCAAAAGGTTCAGGCGCTGAAAGCATAAATTACCTTGCATAAGTATCGACAAACAGTTCTGTAAGTTTAGGATGATTTACCTGTGTTGCAACTTTTACTTTCTGGGCATTTAACCAATCAGGGCTTGCGGTGCTTCCTTCAGGGGCTAAAGCGGTTTGTCCTTTATTTAAAGGATCGGTCGCAACGCGCATGTGACCTTCGGTAAAGCCAAATAGTGATGGGTCAATTAAGTGGGCAATGGGAAATGCATCGTGGAAGAAACACACTCTATCTTCACGACCTTGAGAGTAAAAATCCATATAAAATTGTGCGGCTTTTTGCACAAAGCCACCTAATACGGGATTTTTCTCTTCTAGTACATCTACAAATGTTGGCGGGAATGAAATATCGTAAGTGACATCCAAACCGAACATGTGAACATCCCAATCCGCGGAAAATACAATATCTGCAGCATGAGCATCGTTCCAAATATTGGCTTCTGCTACTGGCGTTACATTGCCCGGTACAAATGCAGCGCCACCCATGATGCTGACACCTTTAATGAGTTTAGGAAGTTCAGGCTCTAAACGAAGAGCAAGGGCTAAATTACCTAATGGGCCAACGGCTACAAGGGTAATTTCCCCTGGGTGCGCTCTTGCCATATCAACAATAAACTGAGCAGAAGAGCGTGGGTCTAATGCTCTTTTGGATGCTTCTGGGTAGGTATTACCAAAACCATCGTCGCCGTGTACAAAATGGGCATATTCAGATTCAGGACCAACCCAAGGACGGGCTACGCCCTTGGTAACAGGAACATGATGCTGTTCAGCAAGATCACATAAAATTAGCGCGTTTTTCGCCGCCATATCAGCGGGTACATTGCCAAAAACAGTGGTTAACCCAAGTACTTCGATGTCTTTCGATTGAAAGGCGAAGAAAATGGCCATTGCATCATCAATGCCCGGGTCCGTGTCTAATATAATTTTATGAGCCATGTGTGTTATCTCTTTTGTAAAAAGGATTCTACGTCTTGTTGCGTAGGAATTGATTGAGCAGCACCGCTTTGGGTAACTGAAATAGCTGATGCCGCGCAAGCGTTAACTAGCGCTTTTTCACTTGCTGTGCTGTTGATATAGCTTGCAAGGAAAAAACCAATAAAGGTATCGCCAGCTGCTGTGGTGTCAGTGGCATTAACATTAAACGCGTCGACACGGGTGGTGTTGCCGCCATTTAACATACAAACGCCTTTTTTACCTAAGGTAATAATGACATCTTGGGCGCTGTGCTTTTGATTAAAGTAGTCAATGATATCGCTTAACTCGGATTCACCGGTAAGCATTTGTGCTTCTACTTCATTGACAATAAGTAAGTCGATTTGATCAAGAGGTAAGTCTTTCACCGATTCTGTCATTGGGGCAGGGTTAAACGCAACGTTTAGGCCTTTTTGTTTTGCGGTAGTTATGATTTCAGCAAGGGCATTGGTTTCATTTTGCAATAATACCCAATCTTGTTCAGATGAGGTGCTAAGGGCATCGTTGATCAGCGTGTCAGTGATTTTCTGATTCGCACCGCCAAAAAGTACAATCGCATTTTCAGCATCGGGGGTGACTTGAATAATGGCATGACCAGAAGGAATATCGCCTTCTAATAGGTACTGGCACTGTACACCATATTCAATCAGTTGCTGTTTAAATTGGGTATCGTGTTTGTTTATACAACCCACATGATGCACAGTTGCACCGGCTTTTGCTAAGGCAACAGATTGATTCGCCCCTTTACCACCAAGTAATTGTGTATACGTATTTGATGATAGTGTTTCGCCGGGCTGCACAAAGTGCTCTACGCTGTAAACGTGATCAATATTGACAGAGCCGAAGTTATATATGGCCATGCTAATTCCAAAATAAGGGTGTTTCCCAAGATACCGCCGTTCATTTTCGCCCGTGAACCGAAATGTTCAGGGCGGAAACCTCTTTTTCACCGTAGGCTTCTCAGTACAAGCTGAGCTTGCGCAATAGCAAAACGTCAGTTTCCTAGGTTTAAAGCATCGGCCAGGGACATGAATGAACTAGCAAACACCTCAGGAAACGCAAACTTTTCATTAAAGGCCGCACAGATTATAGGAAACTTGCCGTGACGTGAAGTTATTCCTTACGAAAAATACCGAGTTCACTATAATTATTAGAGTAACGCCCTTTCTTCTCCCCCCTTAACTTTGTTAGCATGTGGGGCATTGAACACTATTAAGGTTTGCCTGTGAGCACTCAATATACTTATGTTTTAGCGCAGCAAGCGTTTGTTGATGACAACCTTGGAATGGACCCTGCCGAAGTACATGGTTTACTTTGTGGTCTGCTATGTGCCGGAATGGGTCATTCAGACACGGGTTGGATGAAAGTTTTAAGCGAAATGGCCAATGAAGGAAATTCATTTTCCAGCAAAATTGAACACGTCATTACGCAAATATTTAATCAAACTTGCCAAGAATTGATTGAAGGCCAGTTTTCTCTAAATTTAATGATCCCCGACGACGATACGCCAATAAATAAACGCGGATTAGCGCTTATTGAATGGGTACAGGGTTTTCTTGCGGGCTTTGGCATGCAACAAAACGACTTAACCCGTTGTTCTGAAGATGTAAAAGAAGCGATGCAAGACTTTACCGATATCGCTCGAATGGAAGAACCCATGGACGAAGATGAAGAATCTGAGCGGGCCTTCGAAGAAGTGGTTGAATATGTAAGAGTGTCGGCCATTTTTTGTTTTGGTGAGCTTGGTAAGTCATTACTTGATGACGCACCCACTTCTCCTCGAGTACATTAAATTGACCTCTTTTAGTTCGATATCACAAAAAGAGTATATTCAACGTCAGCATACTTTTTTAGACCAGTGCGAACCCAATAGTATTTTGGTGATCCGCAGTGGCTCTGAAACCCCTCGTAGTCGCGATACCGATTACCCTTTTCGCCAAGATAGCGATTTCTATTACCTGACAGGTTTCAATGAACCAGATGCTTGGTTGATTTTATCAAATAGAACGTCTAATCACGGTGACGTGTATCGGGCTATGGCAGTAAGGCCAAGTGATCCCGAACAAGAGGTTTGGCATGGAAGACGATTGGGGGTTGAACAAGCCGAGCAACAATTCGAATTAGATATGTGCTTTGCCAATAGTGAAATCGACGATGGCTTATTGGCATTGCTTGATGGGCATGAACACCTCTATTGGAGCTTGTCTCACCATAATGAATCTGATGAACTTATTCAAAGTGTCATCAGCCAGTTAAAAGCGTCGAGAACCGCTCACGCACCCGATCGTATTATTGATTGGCAACCCAAATTACACGCCATGCGATTAATTAAGTCAGAGGCTGAAATTACACTCATGCAAAAAGCTGCTGATATTTCGTGTGAAGCCCACAAGCGGGCCATGACAGCGGCTAAATCTGTTGGCTTTGAATATCAGTTAGCGGCTGAAATACACCACACTTTTGCAATGCATGGTGCCAGCGCGCCGGCCTACAATTCAATTGTTGGTAGTGGTGACAATGCGTGTATTTTACATTACACCGAAAATACCGATGAACTGACTCATGGCGACTTAGTTTTGATTGACGCAGGAGCGGAATTTCAAGGTTACGCAGCGGATATTACCCGTACATTCCCTATCAGTGGCGTGTTTTCAGAAGCGCAAGGCAACTTATACAACATAGTACTGGATGCCCAAGCCGCAGCCCTTGATGTTTTAGGGCCTCGTCGCACGTTAGCCCAAGCAGGGGAAGTGGCAATTGAAGTATTAACCCAAGGGTTAGTTGATTTAGGTATTTTGCAGGGCGATGTAGACGCGTTAATTTCAGAAAAAGCCTATCGACGTTTTTATATGCATGGCTTAGGTCATTGGCTAGGCCTAGATGTGCACGATGTGGGCGTATATAAAATTGAAGGAAAAGACCGGCCGCTGCTACCAGGAATGGTATTGACGGTAGAGCCGGGTTTATATG
>CAYUZL010000043.1:0-7519 GCA_964449725.1 uncultured Alteromonas sp.
ATGTAAATACAGTATATAAATGAGGTTGATGTAGCGCAATTATTCAAAACATAAAATATGTGATAATTCTGGGTTATGACACCTGTATACGTTGAACCCCTTGATTAACCTCTACGTTGATACATACTGTCCTTATTAATAAAAATTGAGGTATCAAAATCGCCCTATGTCTTCCCTTCCCCGAAACGTACAAACACATTCGGTAGATGACTATATTCAGGCCGCCACACGTGACAATACGAGACGCACGTACCAAAGCGCGGTAGAGCATTTTGAAGTGGATTGGGGCGGAATGCTCCCCACAACCAGTGAGGCGCTGTGTCGGTATTTGGCACACTATGCCGATACCCTTGCCTACAACACACTCAAAACCCGATTGGCTGCCCTTTCCCAGTGGCATCAAAGCCATGGATTTGTTGATCCCACCAAAGCCATTCAGGTGAAAAAGGTGCTTAAAGGTATACGGGCGTTGCACCCTGCCCCGGTGAAAAAAGCCACGCCCTTGGCGATGTCCATGCTTGAACAGTTAGACAGCCATCTCAATGCCGAATGTCGCAGTGACACACGAGGTGTCGCATTGCGGGCCGCGCGTGACCGGGCCTTAATTTGGGTCGGATTTTGGCGAGGGTTTCGAAGTGATGAATTAACGCGTTTACGACTCCAGGGTATCGAGGAATCACCTAATCATGGCCTATCGCTTTATTTGTCACAGTCAAAAGGCGACCGGCAATACGCAGGCAAACGTCACCGGCTACCAGCGTTAAATACGCTATGCCCGTGTGCAGCGTTAGATGCTTGGCGAGAGATGTTGGGCGACCACGAGGGGCCTGTATTTCGAAAAATCGATCGCTGGGGTGTCATTGCTGAACATGCCTTAAATCCACGGAGTATCAGTCGTATACTCAGACAACGCTTTGAGAAAGCTGGCATCAATAACGCGCAGACGTATAGCAGCCATTCGCTTCGTCGCGGGTTCGCTTATTGGGCGGCAGAGCAGCGTTGGAGTTTAAGTGATTTAATGACACACGTAGGATGGAAAGACACACGCACCGCCATGGCATATTTAGAGACACTGCATCCCACATTCCAACAACCAACATAACGGATCCAGTTTATTCATCAATGCTATCTGGTTTAGGCAATAGCGCGTCCGGCGTAACACCAATAACGTCGGCTAATTGATACAGCAATTCGACCGTAATATTGGCTTCACCACGCTCTATGCGACCCACATAACTTCTGTCGACTTTCGCCTGCAGTGCTAACGCTTCTTGCGACAATCCTGCTGATTTGCGCGATGTTCGAATGACGCGCCCTAACGCGACGGATAACTGTGACATAAACTGACCTGCTTAAAAGTCAGTAATATCTCTACTTGCGGCTTAATTAACCACGGACTATAATCCGCATTTTTAAAATTCCCTTTGCAGTAAAAAGGTATATTATGCGGCAATTTACGCCACACCCTGGCCTTATCCAGGCCATTTGCTCTCTAGATTCTCCTCGTTTTCGCGTCACCGACATCCGCGATCGTTACATGACATTATATCCAGGCAAACAAAACAAAAATGACGTGAGACGCTGGATACACAGTTTTATGCGGACGTTTATAAAGCATGGTTTATTAGTTGATGTCACCGAAAATGAGGACAAAGCGGCGCACTACCGCCAAACGAATAAATTACATTCGATAGTCGGATCATCGGCAAGTAACAACATCAACGAGCAAGACTCGTTGGAAAAAGATCTTACTGAAATACAAAAACGGCTCCATGCACGACAACATGATATTTTGATCAGCTTAGGTGCAACAGAGGAACTGGAAAGTTTAAAGGGCGAATTTCCGGACATGGCCCTGCGCATTGATAAAAAATTAAGCGAATTTAAAGATCAAAATGTACGAACGCTTGGAAAAATAAAAGCGCTAGAATTATTGCTCTCTGCTTCTTCATGAAACTTAGACGCTGGCAAGTCCAATGCCTCGACGCTGCCATGAAACACTATCAAAGTGGTCATCGGCAATTTGGTTGTTTAGCTACGCCAGGTGCTGGTAAATCCGTTTTTGCCGCAGTGACGGTTAAGGCCATGCTCAAAGTAGGTTTAGCGGATTTTGTATTATGCATTGCACCATCTGTTACGGTAAGAAATGGACTTAAGTCAACGTTTGAAAAGGTGTTGGAGCAACCTATGGACGGATTCTTGGGCTCCATCGGACTAACACTGACTTATCAAGGCTTGTCATCAATGGCACCCGGGATGATTGGCAGGCTGTTGCAACAACGCCTGATCATCGTACTCGATGAAATTCATCATTGTGGTGGTCACGATAGACACAATGCAACCTATTGGGGCGCATCACTGATGGCGTTGATGCAACACAATACACCGCCATACACATTATCCTTATCTGGCACGCCATGGCGAACGGATGAAAACTATGTCACCTCATTGCTTTACGATCAAAACCTACGTCCTAATATGCAGTTTAGTTATGGGCTAAATGATGCGGTTAAAGAAGGTGTGTGCCGCACACCTTCAGTGCATTTGATCGACAGTTCGAAATGGCGAGTGATTGAGCCAGACCAAACCACGCGAACGCATAACAGTCTGAAGCAACTCCTTAAAGATGAAAACCTGGCCTATCAGCACGTCCTAGAGGAATCATTGTTTCTCTCGAACATCCTGCACTACGCAAATGAGAAATTAGTCACACTGAGACAAGGTTGCAGTGATGTAGGTGGGTTGATTGTGGCCTCCAGTATAAAACATGCCACTCAAATACAACGAATGTTAAGAGACATTACGCAGCAAGAGCCATGGCTCGTTACGAGTGACACAGATAAAAGCCATGCAGTCATTCAACAATTTAGAAACTCAGCTGCGCCTTGGTTAATTTCAGTTGGTATGGTCAGTGAGGGAACCGATATTCCAAGACTACAAGTGTGCTGTCACCTTAGTCGGATCTGCACTGAACTGCACTTTAGACAAGTGCTTGGACGGATCTTGAGGAAGCGCCCAAAAGATACTCATCCACAAGCAACATTGATTGTGCCTGCGCACCCAGAGTTAAGTGAGTTTGCCGCGATCCTCAAATCAGAAATTCCTGAACATGTTTCGGTGGTCTGGCGGAAGAAAAAAGGCGGCAGTTTAATAACCTCAGTAAGCCCATCCGATGACACACTAAAGCCTTATCCTGAAATACGTCTAACAAGTCAAGTCACAGAAGGCTCAAACCTTGCAGAGCCACAGAGTACAACAAATACGGGAGCGACCTCTAAAGCGTTGGTCGCGCTAACGTCATACGGAAAATTTGAAAAAGAGGTACTACGTTTCACATAAATCGGAAAAGATAAAAAAACAGTCCAAACGAAACAAAGGAAGTTAGCTTGCTTGGATTAAACAATGCGTACCTTATTGCTTGTTTTATTCTCGCTCAAAAGGTAATTCGCAATCCCCACAAATGACATTAAGAATGGCTTTGCCGTAAATCTTTGTATCACATCCAGGACACACATGTTTACTGCGCGTTTGACGTTTAGCGACCTCTGGAATGTAAAATGTGTCTGGCATAGCGTTGAAATCTTCATTCGTAGACGGTAATGCGCCAGATGCTGCCTCTTCATCCAATGACACAACGTTGGCATTTAATACATCACTTGCATGAGCACAGTGTTCAACTAATGCATCCTGCGCCAACGTGGGTGTGTCGACAATCACAGGCTCATGAAGCTTGGGCAGCGCCAATCTATCTACCCAGTTTAGTCTAAAATCTATATCTTGCGTCAAAGCATTCGCCGCCTTCATAAAAGGACCTTGTTTCATGATAAAGTCACTCATATGACGGCCTACGATCGCACCTCCTGGCTCGCCTGTATCGGAGGGCATCAAACCGACATCCATCATCTTTTGTGCCCATTGTCTATTGTGGTAATGGCCCTCGCTAGGCTGTCCAAAATGAAACTGCCATGCATGGACCATTTCATGCACGAGCGTTTGAAAGATTTCAATCATTCTTGATGAGGCAAAATAGGCGGGATTGATGCTGATTTCACTACACAGTTTACCTTGTGCGTTACCCCATCGCTTAGCCGCGAAGAACCCCATGACATTCTTTTTTCGTTGTAAGGTGAAAATCACGGGAGGCAACGCATTATCAAATAAGCATGCATTAAAATGGTCGTATGCAGTCACGAGCGGTGCGTAAAGTTCATCTGTAGGCGACATGACGTAATTACTATTATTCTGACAATCGTTACAATGTACATTACATTAGTGATGACAGTTTTGTTAGAAGATACGGTTATTAAAAAGAGAAGAGTGATTCCAAAATACTTTATTTTGTACAGTGTACACTGCACAAATTTATCGATAATGTTATTAAAAAGTCGATGTTAATATCGAAAAGGAATGAAAATGGCACAAATGAAGGTGCTCTCTGCTGCAAGAAAACAAGCCTTTAATAGCGTACCAAAATTGACCAAAGAAGCAACGCTTGGCTATTTTACTTTGGATTTAGAAACAAAAAAAATCTTACGTAAAATGAAATCGGATGTGGCGAAAGTGGGCTTTCTCGTTTCAAAGGCTTATTTTCAAGCGAAAGGACGGTTTTTTGAATCGAGTCGTTTCTTTGCTGCTGATATTAAACGAGCTTCGCGTGTACTGGCGCTCAGTCACGCTGTCGATATGGACAAATACACCCCAGAAATGGCAACTCGTCATAGGAAACAAATCCTCGCTCAGTATAACTGGCAGGCCTACAGCAATGAGACCGCAGCACTGTTAGCCTTGCACACAGACAGTTTGGTCTCTATTCGCATGAATAAAGAAGACATCTTATTTGCATTGGTGTCATTTTGTTGGATGCGACGTGTGGAGATCCCTTCATACAACCAGTTCGTGGACATTATCTCAATCGGATTTCAATCTTATGAAACACGTATGCTTGAGCGAGTCGAGACATCATTATCCGCAAAAAAGAAAACCGCATTAATTCAATTTTTTCCACAACATTCACATCTACACACCATAGGCGAGTTGAAAAGGATTGACCAAGGGCTTGGGCAACGAAGCCTCAATCAAAACGCTTCTATTTTAACACTGTTTAGTGACCAATTTAGTGAGTTAGCCAGAGTGTATAAAAAGGTGAACTTGACAGATGAAGCCATCACACATTTTTCTGATGCTATATATTTGGGAAACAATGACGAAATCAGGCGCCTGAAAAATGACAATAAACAATCGCTTTATTATCTTTCTTTTATTTATGATCAGGTTCACAAACGTAATGACTTTGCCGCTGATGCACTTCTCAAAGTCGTTAAACAATTTACGAATCGCGCAAAAGGTGATGAACGAAGCAAACGTGATGAACAACGGTTAAGCACATTAGAAGCAAATAGAACCGTGCTCAATAGTGCGAAAGACGCCAAACGCGTCTTAGAGCTGGTGTTTTCAATTACCAAAGATCCAAATCTATCATTTGAAGAGCGTAACGAACGTTCCCAACAATTGATAAGCGCTTTTTTTAGTGCGCAAAATCCGGAATTTGATAAGCATATTGAGCGTGTAGGAAACAGTATAATCAAACAAGCAACACACGCTGATTACTATAGCTCGCTTTTTGAAAACAGTCTTAAACTTCAACGTTTACTTGGTTCACTTATTAAAGCGATGAGTTTTGACAAACAGAGTAAAAATCAAGCGCTGCTAGATGCAATTGACTTTTACCTTTCGCAGCCCAAAGCGATTGACGAAGATTCTCCTACTGCGTTTCTAACGAAAACCGAAGCTAATCTTCTGTTTGAGGAAGACGATATAAACCCGCTTAATAAGTATCGTGTATTTCTTTTCAATGCAGTAGCAAAAGGACTCAAAGACAAATCACTCACCCTAGAATATTCGTACCGCTACAAGCAAACGCCCAGCTACATGATTGGAGTCGAAGAGTGGCGTAATCATAAGAAGCGATTATTGGCGGCTGCTTCCCTGGATAAATTTATTGATGGTCGTTCGGTACTCGATGGTATAGGTATGAGTGTGACCCAGCGATTTGAAGACGTGAGTCGTCGTATTGCTCAAGATGAAAACCCCCATTTCTCTGTCAAAGACGACGGAACCTGGCGTATTCGATACCCTGACCCAGAATTCTCCATTGCTAAATACATCCCAACCTTACTAGGATCATCGCGTTCAGTCACACTTCAAGATGTCATGTTCGAAATTGACCGACATACAAATTTTTCAAACTGCTTTCGCAATCGGCTTCCTCGCGGCGGTAATACAGAGGTTGATATTCGTTTACTTTTTGCCACGGTGTTAAGTTTGGGAACGAACCTTGGGCACACTGAGCTGGCCAGAGCCAGTAAGCTATTTTCTGAAAAAGCATTGAAAGATACTGAAAATTCTTGGGTGTCGATTACCAATTTACAACGAGCGAATGACTGTCTGGTTAAGACTATTCAATCTCTCTCGCTGCCGACAATCTATAACGAAAATAATGGCAGGCTGCACACAAGTAGCGACGGTAAGAAGGTTGTCGTAAACGTCAATTCGTTGTTGGCAAATTACTCATACAAATACTACGGAAAAGAACAAGGCATAAGCGTAAATAGCTTCTTGGACGAAAAACAGTCTTTCTTTCATGTTAACGTTTTGACATCATCAGATCGTGAAGCGCCTTATGTGCTAGAAGGATTAGTATCTTCTAAACACACACTGATGCAAGACGACATTGAGGACCATATTCACAGTACAGACACCCATGGGTATACAGAGGCGGTATTTGCCGGTCTTTATCTCATGGATGTTTCATTTGCCCCTCGCATTAAAAACGTTCATCACCAAACGCTTTATGCTTATCATTCCAAATCAACACAGAAGTATTCTGATTCACCACTTGCCCCTAAGTCCCAAATCAATAAAAAACTTATATTGGATAATTGGGACGACATTTTACGATTGATGGCATCGATGAAATTAAAACGCTGTAGTTCATCTCAGATGCTCAAAATGCTATCCAGCAGTGAGCGTGATAATACATTGTATAAGGCATTTAAAGAATTCGGTAGGTTGCTAAAAACCCACTTTATTCTCAATTATGTAGACGACGAAGAACTAAGACAAAATATTCAAAAGCAGCTCAATAGAGTTGAGCTGGGACAAAAACTTGCTGATAAAGTTCTTTTCGGTAGAAATGGAAAGCTTCAGGTTGGTTTGCACGATGAAGTTCAGTTGGTGATGGCTAGCAATACTTTACTGCGCAATATGATAATTCTATGGAACTACCTTTTCCTCTCTGACTACTGCTTAACACTCGATTCTGAAGAACAACGTGCAAAAGTAATAGAGTCAATTTCAACTGGCTCAGTCATTGCTTGGGCCCATATTAACTTTATGGGTATTTACGAATTTAACCCAGTAGGTAAAAGCAGGTTTAATGCGACTTTGAACCAGATGCGCAATGTTTCCATCTAGATACTTTATTACTATCAATGGGTTAGCTCTTTATATCGTAATCTAG
>CAYUZL010000044.1:0-2776 GCA_964449725.1 uncultured Alteromonas sp.
GATTAAACATCCATTTATGCTCAATAGCAGAACCCATACCATAAATAATTGAAATGTAAAGTACTGAAAATTCTGCGGGTCAATTTAAAACCTATTGGTTACATCTCTGCTGCTTTAGCTACTGTAATTGGCACATATTAATTTAATAACGAAAAAGTTAATATAAGCAAAAAAATTATAGCTAAGGCCGAGTCAGTCATTTTTGCGTTGTTTGCAGAATCTTGTGGCACCTTTTGTGTCATTGGTGATTAATGCAACAGAATTTGCGACGTCGTTCAAATTTTTATTTTCAGTAAGCAGCTGGCATTTTACGTTTTCGAAGTTATTCGCAACTAACTTCGCCGCAAGTTCTTTTACCTCGTCTGCAACGACAGTAAAGCTGCCAGAATTGCGAATTACTGCGTTGAAAAAGCCAGTAATAGAACAACGATTATGTGGTTTTTGCGCCTTGCACTTCACAATGCGAGTAGCACTGAGTGTCAAGGTTGAACTTAGCATTTTAAAACAAATACTTATACCATTCCTTAAACAGGATACAAGTTAAGTATTCTATTTTTTCTTCAAAAGAGAAATGTCATATTTTTTATAGAGTTTAATGATAGTGTCCCTTGTTAGGGGCTTAATTAAGTATTCGCTTGCGCCCATTTCAGACGCCGTCTTTATGGACTGCTTGTCGCGGTTTGATGTTAAAACCACTTTTGGCGTATTTGTATTTTTGTTTTCTGAGTTTTTGATTTGATCGATTACAAATAAACCATTGCAATCGTTTAAGTGGATATCAATTAAGACTAAGTCGTATTCTTCGGAATTCAATGATGCCAAAGCCCGTCGTCCCGAACTGGTAGTATCGACTTTGGCTAAGAACATTTGTAGAGATTTTACCGACACACTTATGCTAATAGCGTCGTCATCAACAACGAGTATTTTCGGAATATGAGGTGTTTTAGTTTCAGAGGGCGATGGGGCAGGTGCATTGTGTAAGTTGTTAAATTTGGGCTCTGCGTTTTCTTCTTCATCAATAGTAGGCGAAGTCTCAGGCGAATTACTGTTACTTATGTCATTGACTACGTGCTCTAACAATGAAATAGCTTTGTCTTGAAGTTGGAGTAAAATCGGCCTTATTTCATCAGAACGAATTTCAGCTAAGGTACTTTTGAGTTGCTCCATATCTAATTGAACATCTTGATTAGCTTGGATTTTTTCTGCTGCATTATCCAGCGCCTGACTTACTGTTTTAATTGTTTGTTTAAATTCAGCCTTTAAATTTTCTTTGCGTACTATGCCTTTTTGAACAATGCCTTTTATTTTTTCAGGCATTGCTTCTATTTGATCTTGAATAGCTTGAGGTTTCGCTGTTTTTCGCGTCATACCCATTTCTTTCAATAGGTGATCGCAAATCATAATGGGTCTGTGGGTTTCATAAAGAGGCTGCGAAACTATGTAATCGTCAGCAAAGCCCGCTTTAAACGCATCCCACGCGAGCTTTTCGTCTCGGCGAGAGATTAAAGGAACAAATGCGTGTTCGGGTAAATCTTCATCTGAAATTAAACTTAAAGAATGGTAATAAATAGCGAGTGAGTGCTTAAAGTTCTCTGAGCTTACTAAAACAATTTTAGTGTCGCCTTCTTTTAGATAAGTCGCTATTTCTGAAGGCGAGGTTACAATCACTACATTCTTATAGACACCGGTTAACGTTTCTATTAATAAAGATTCTGCCTCTGTATCTTTACAATAAATAACGAACTTAATACTGGCCATTGTATGTATCAATACTGCGAAAATTTATAATGGTTAAAGTATTGGCGCAGTTTGATAATTTATCCAATTTATCAATACTTAAGACAGTAAAAATGCTGTTTTTTGTTATTTGAATTAAAATGGTGCAGCGAACTTAACAGCACCCCCCTATATACAGAATAGGGGCGATAGCAATTCTACTAAATTATCGACTGACTTTTGCTTTACGAGTCGGCTACATCCATGAAGCAATGCTTTTTTAGCGTCTTTATCGAGCAATTCAAGTTGTTGTTGAAAATCTAATGTAGATTGAGTTAGCTCTCTTCTATCTGCGTGATTTAGTTTTATTATTTGCTGATAGAGGTGCAAAAAACGACCGATGACGACATAGGGAAAGTTTCGATTCGCAATAGGGCCAACTTTGGCTTGATATCCGCCTAAAGGTAAACCTTTTATTCGTGTGTCTAGTAAGGAGTTTGCGCCAACCCAAGCACTTGTTGCGCCAACTAAACTTCCACCGAGGGTTCCTAACATTATACTGGAACCCGCGACAGCGGCATCTAACACTGCACCGCTTGCAGCACCCGCAATTGCGGAAGCAGAGATGAGTTGCTTTTTGCTGAGTCCCCATGCATACCACTCTTCACAATCAAATAAATCAGGCGGAAGATCTAAATCTTGAAGTGAAAATATTGTTTGGGTGTGACTATACAAGCTTAACAACTCTTCTATTGCGTTCTTTTCTCTCGCCTTCATCCATTGTGTATATTTTGTTGTGATTACAGGTTTTAGGTTAGCCGCTTGTGCCTTTGTTAGTGCCTTTTGGCTCGTTTGATAATTGCACATATCTTCCAATAAACGAGACAGAATAGTAACACTTTCACTCCTTTGAAAATGTCTTTTATCTACTAGTTCATCAGTAATACGCCTAAGTGAATTGGCCCAAAGTGGATTTAGGTAAACAAAGGTTTTTAGCAGCTCTATTTGTTTATCAAAATCTGCGTTAAGAGGGTTAAACAAGCGAACTGTTTTAAAATAC
>CAYUZL010000045.1:0-6379 GCA_964449725.1 uncultured Alteromonas sp.
ATTTTACTTAGGTTTAGGAATGGTGGCGCAATTATCTGGTTGGCAAAGGTTGAAAGAAGTAGGCATGATCTTAATGTGCGCGTTTGCTTTTTTCTTGCTTTTGGCACTTTCTTCTTTTCATCCAAGCGATCCCGGTTGGAGTCAGGCTGGGCTTCATGTCAATGTTCAGAATTGGGTAGGCAAAACAGGGGCTTGGTGCGCAGATTTATTGTATTTTACTTTAGGTTATCTGGCATTTTTCGTCCCCTTAGCTACGGCAATTTTTGCATGGTTCCTATTTCAGTTTATTCGAAAACTGACAGATTTGGATTACCTTACCATTGCACTTAGAATACTGGGTGTATTGCTCATTATCGTAGGGGCAACGGGAACGGCCAGTATTAATTTTGACGACTTCTATTCATTTAGCGCTGGCGGTCTCGTTGGCGATGTAATAAGCAGTGCGCTTATTCCGTATTTCAACACCGCAGGGACTATCTTGTTGCTTCTGTGCTTCCTTTGTACAGGGTTTACTCTGACTACGGGTATTTCCTGGATGTCTATCATCGACAACCTTGGTGCTAGTGTTATTTGGTTTTTTAGTAAACTATTGAATAGCAGTCATACCGTTACCCAGTGGTCATTACCGTTTACATCAAAGCGCACTGCAGCCCTTCATGCTGAAAACGGCGCTGCTGATACTGAAAACAATACTGATGTCGTGGACAAAATCGAAAATATTGAAGAGAGTAGGGTGGCGGTTGACGACGTCGAACTAGAAGAAAGTACATCTCTACACGTTGAACCTCCGTTTATTGCTGATGTAGAAGAGGAACAGCCGATTGTGCGCATTGAGCCTGTTTTTGTTTTGCCATCAGATGCTGCGAAAGAAAACGAACTTCAACAGGATATTACTATTGATGATATCGCGCCTTCTCCTATGCCTTCCCCAGCTCCGGACAGTAAAAAGCAAGAGCCTATTAGAACCATTAGCGATATCAGAGAGAAAGTACAATCAGAAGCGCCTCCAGAGCCCGAAGGGATCATGCCTTCATTTGATTTACTGGATAAAGCAAACAAACAAGAAAACCCCATATCTCAAGAAGAGCTGGATGCTGTATCGCGATTAGTTGAATCTAAACTGGCTGATTTTAATATCGAAGCCAATGTGGTGGGAATATATCCTGGCCCCGTTATTACGCGGTTTGAATTAGATTTAGCGCCGGGTATTAAAGTGTCTAAAATTACCGGTTTATCAAAAGATTTGGCGCGAGCTATGTCAGCGATTTCTGTTCGTGTGGTTGAAGTTATCCCAGGAAAGTCAGTCATTGGTTTAGAACTACCGAACAAGCATCGAGAAATGGTGCGTTTGAGCGAAGTATTAACCTGCAAGCAGTTCACCGATAGCGATTCTGCGCTGACTATGGTGTTGGGTGCCGATATAAGTGGAAAACCTGTAGTGGTTGATCTTGCCAAAATGCCACATGTGTTGGTTGCAGGTACCACAGGTTCAGGTAAGTCAGTTGGCGTTAATGTCATGATATTAAGCTTACTGTACAAATCAAAACCTGAAGATGTACGCATGATCATGATAGATCCTAAAATGTTGGAATTGTCGGTATACGAAGGCATTCCACATTTACTGGCTGAAGTTGTTACCGACATGAAAGAGGCAGCAAACGCGCTGCGTTGGTGTGTGGGTGAAATGGAACGTCGTTATAAATTGATGTCTGCGCTTGGGGTGAGAAATTTAAAAGGCTATAACGCAAAAGTACTAGCTGCGAAAGAAGCGGGAGAGCCTATACTCGATCCGCTTTGGAAATCTGAAGAAAGTATGGATGAAACTGCGCCTGAGCTAGACAAACTACCAGCCATTGTTGTGGTGGTTGACGAATTTGCCGACATGATGATGATAGTAGGTAAAAAAGTAGAAGAGCTTATTGCCCGTATCGCACAAAAGGCTCGGGCGGCGGGTATTCACCTTGTACTTGCAACTCAACGACCTTCGGTCGATGTTATTACAGGGCTTATCAAAGCTAATATCCCCACCCGTATTGCGTTTCAGGTTTCAAGTAAAATAGATTCCCGCACTATTCTCGACCAGCAAGGCGCAGAAGCACTGTTAGGTATGGGGGATATGCTGTATTTACCACCGGGTAACCCTGTTCCCACTCGAGTGCACGGCGCATTTGTGGATGATCATGAAGTTCATGCCGTAGTTGCAGATTGGAAACTACGTGGAGAGCCAGAGTATATTGATGAAATACTCGACGGTGAAGCCAGTGCAGAAGTATTGCTTCCCGGTGAACAAAATGAAAACGCCGACCAAGAATTTGATGTGTTTTACGATGAAGCTGTTTCTTTTGTTACTGAAAGCCGCAAAGCGTCAGTATCCAGTGTTCAACGTAAATTTAGAATTGGTTACAACAGAGCAGCAAGGTTAGTGGAACAAATGGAATCCAGTGGCGTCGTAAGTGCACCTGCTCATAACGGCAACCGAGAGGTATTAGCACCTCCTCCGCCGAAGGACTAGCAACTATGTTAAAAAGAACAGTATTCGCCGCTATCGGCCTAATAGGTATTAATAATGCAAGCTTTGCACAGGACAACATTGACGTTAGCCAAGGAGAGTTGAAGCGTTTGTTATCGACCATTAGCGTGTTGTCGGCTGATTTTGCACAGACCGTGTACGACCAAAATGAAGTGGTTTATGAAGCACAAGGGCATTTATACCTTTCTCGTCCGGGGAAAGTACGCTGGGAAACTGAGTTCCCTGATGAAGCCTTGCTGATTGCTGATGGTGAAGCAATATGGAATATCGATAGCTTTGTAGAACAAGTCACTGTGTTTGATCAAGCGCAAGCGGTTAATACCAATCCAATTGTGTTGTTAACCTCTCAAGACGATGAGGTTTGGCAGCAATTTTCCATTCAACAAACCAATGTAAGTGACGAAAGTTTGGTTACTGGTGCTGATAACGTCTATACCATTGAGTCATTAAACCAAGACGCTCAAATTCGTACCTTGTCTCTTTATCTTCGAGGCGACGCTATTTTTGCTATTAGTACCCTTGATGCGCAGGCGCAAATAAGTGTGCTGGCGTTATCTAACCTAGATACTAGTAGCCCGCTAAAAAATGATTTATTCAACGTGACAATTCCCGACAGTTACACCATAGACGATGAAAGATAGTCATATTCCATTGGCTGCGCGGATGCGGCCAACCAGTATTAGCAACTATTTCGGCCAGTCTCATCTTATGTCGGAAGGAAAACCGCTGCGTAAAATGTTAGAAACGGGTCAATGCCATAGCATGATTTTCTGGGGACCTCCTGGCACAGGGAAAACCACCTTGGCGAGTTTAATTGCACTTCATGCTAATGCTGAAGTCATCACGCTGTCGGCAGTGACTTCCGGTGTGAAAGACATTCGCATCGCCATCGAAAAAGCACAGCAAAACAAACAATACGGACATAAAACCTTATTGTTTGTTGATGAGGTGCACAGGTTCAACAAAAGCCAGCAAGACGCATTTTTACCCTACGTAGAAGACGGCACAGTGGCATTTATTGGGGCGACAACTGAAAACCCCTCGTTTGCATTAAATAATGCCTTGTTGTCGAGAGCGCGGACCTATTTATTAAAGCCCTTTTCAGAACAAGAACTCACACAGCTAATTAACAATGCCTTGTCGAAAGATGACGTGTTAAGCGAAAGAGGCATAGAGCTAACCGAAGAGGCCTTGCAAACTCTAATTCGGGTTGCAGATGGTGATGGTCGAAAAGCCTTACATACTTTGGAGTTGTCTGCTGACTTTACGGATACCGCAATCATAGAGTTAAACCATGTTGTACAAGCCAGTGGTGAAAAAATGGCTGCGTACGACAATAAAGGCGATGACTTTTATGATTTGATTTCTGCGTTTCATAAGTCAGTTAGGGGCTCTGACGCCAATGCCGCCTTGTATTGGTATGCACGGATTTTAGTTGGAGGCGGAGACCCTCTTTATGTGGCAAGACGATTATTAGCGATTGTGAGTGAAGATATTGGCAATGCGGACCCCAAGGCAATGCAAATTGCTTTAAACGCATGGGATATATATCATCGTGTTGGCCCGGCTGAGGGCGAAAGAGCCATAGCGCAAGCAGCGATTTATTGTGCGTTAGCACCGAAGTCAAATGCCGTTTATATGGCGTTTAAACAAGCGATGGCGTTAGCGAAGGAAACCGGTAGCAGTGCGGTGCCAAATCACTTAAGAAATGCGCCGACAAAATTGATGGCGTCTTTGGATTACGGAAAAGATTATCGCTACGCACATAATGAACCCAATGCCTATGCTGCAGGAGAAAATTACTTCCCCGAGTCTATGCCAACAGAGCACACAAATTTATATACACCTAATGAACGAGGTTTTGAAAAGAAGTTAATGGCTAAGTTAGATTACTTAAACGCGTTAGATCAACAAGAGGGCAAACCATGAACGCAGGGCTATCAGTTTACCTTTGGGTAGCACTTGGAGGCGCAATTGGCGCACCAATGCGATTTTATTTAACACAATTATCGGTATCCCTGTTTGGTAAGCAGTTTCCATTTGGTACACTTGTGGTAAATGTCATTGGCGCATTTTCTATTGCCATCGTTTATGGCTTGATAGAGCGGGGTGGTTTAGCCGATTCTCCCTACCGATTTTTAATCGGTGTCGGCTTATTAGGCGCATTAACCACGTTTTCAACGTTTTCATTTGAAACGTTAGCCTTAATTAATAATGGCCTCTGGTTAAAAGCAGTGGCGAATGTGATGTTAAATGTATTGATATGCTTGTTTGCCACTTTTGTTGGCGTTCAAATAATGAAAGGATAGAAAGCGGTTTATGTTGGACCCTAAATATTTACGAAATGAGATAGAAAAAACGGCAGAGCGCTTGGCTGCGCGTGGATTCAAACTAGATGTTGAAGCCTATTCTGCACTTGAAGAGCAGCGCAAAGCATTGCAACAGCAAACAGAAGAACTGCAAAACCAGCGTAATTTGCGCAGTAAATCTATAGGTAAAGCAAAAGCCCAAGGTGAAGATATCGCGCCTTTACTTGCTGAAGTTGGAGATTTAGGTGCAAAGCTGGACGCAGCTAAGCAAGAATTTAGCGCGGTAACCGAACGTTTAAAAGTATTTAGCCAAGGTATTCCTAATTTACCTGACGAATCTGTGCCTGTGGGTAAAGATGAAGACGATAACGTTGAAATGTTAAAGTGGGGACAACCTCGCGAGTTTGATTTTGATGTAAAAGATCACGTAGACGTAGCAGAAGGCTTATCTAAAGGGGCTGATTTTGAGTTAGCATCAAAATTAACCGGAAGCCGATTTGTAGTTATGCGTGGCAAAGTGGCGCGCATGCATAGAGCTCTCGCGCAATTCATGCTCGATACCCACGTAAATGAACATGGTTACGAAGAAATGTATGTGCCATTCCTTGTTAACGAAGCAAGTATGTTTGGTACTGGGCAATTCCCAAAGTTTGCTGAGGATGCCTTTCACACTAAACCTGCCACTGAAGAAGGGCAAGGCTTGTCTCTTATTCCTACCGCAGAAGTGCCATTAACCAATACGGTTAGAGACGAAATTGTCGATAACGCCTCTTTGCCTCTTAAATTAACGGCTCATACACCGTGTTTTAGAAGTGAAGCCGGTTCGTATGGCCGTGATACTCGTGGCTTAATCAGGCAGCATCAGTTTGAAAAAGTGGAACTGGTACAAATCGTTAAACCTGAAGAGAGTTTTGATGCTCTTGAAGCGTTAACAGGCCACGCTGAAACTATTTTACAAAAGCTAGGCTTGCCGTACCGAAAAGTCGTGTTATGTACCGGTGATATGGGCTTCGGTGCCTGTAAAACGTATGACTTAGAAGTATGGTTACCGGCGCAAAATACTTATAGAGAAATTTCTTCGTGCTCTAACATGGGGGATTTCCAAGCCCGTAGAATGCAAGCTCGTTTCCGTAGAAGTGAAGGGGAAAAACCTGAACTTGTGAATACCCTGAATGGATCAGGCCTTGCCGTAGGTAGAACCCTTGTGGCTATACTTGAAAATTACCAACAAGCCGATGGCAGTGTCACCGTTCCAGAGGTCTTGGTACCTTATATGAACGGTGAAACATTAATTTAAATTGTTCTACAAAGCCATTACAAGCATTTAGCGGGTTTAGGTAAGCCCGCTAGTTTAGTTGCTTGCTTAGCTGGACCTTTAGGAAATAACCTGTGTAGATAGCGGCTATTTCCTTTGTCTGTCCCTAGTGACAAAGCCATGGCTTTCACAAGGGCTCTAATTGCTGGGCTGGTTTCATATTCTAAGTAAAACTCTCTCACAAACCGTATCACTTCCCAGTGCGCTTCCGTCAGTTCTATATTG
>CAYUZL010000046.1:0-5784 GCA_964449725.1 uncultured Alteromonas sp.
GATAGGTGGGATTGCCGGACGGACACCGCTTAATGGCTCTTTCACTGTGATTGTTGTCTATACTCAGTTGTCCGTTTCGTGTATAACGCTGTAGTTTCCCTTACTGATTTAAAAAGTATTGAATGGCTTTACCCAGTTTGGTTTTGGGCAGTACGTGTTGTTGGCTTTTACTGCTTCGATAGTGTCATGGTACCCGTCTCGCCAAGATCAGTTACATCTTCTGGTGTATTAAAGTTATCTAAAGGAAGAGAGGTAGCAATCTGTATAGCGCTAAACTGGCGCCATGCAGAATAAAGGGATTTTCGAGCATGGTCGTCTAACACTATGTTTTTTATTGTCTCTCGCTGTTGAGGTGTGTTTTTTAAATAACAGGGTAGCGGTGCACCTTCAAAATACACACACTCATTGTCCGTTCCAGCATTGACTAAGGCTTGTAACTGCTCAGCACTTAACGTTGGCATGTCTACGGGTATGATCAACACTGGCTGCGATGTTGCCACTAGCCCCGCATAGATCCCCGAAAGTGGGCCTTGATCGGGAAAGGGTTCAGTGACTTTTTTATGGGGTGTATCAAGGTGTGTATTCACCCAACACGGGGTTGCGCCCGCTTGAGTCAACAAATTCACGGCATTATCAAGCCAAAGCTTGCCCTTATAGGTTAGCGTGGCCTTGTCTTGGCCCATTCTAGTACTGGTTCCACCGGCAAGGACTAATCCAGAAAATGTGTTACCTGTGACATTACTGAACATTTGGCCATACACCACTGCGGCTGTGCCACAAAGATGTTGCCTTATCAATAGATTCAGAAGTTGAAAGTGAGTGCTTACATGCTAAAGCAACCGCTAGAGTACCAATAACCGCTTGTTCGCCGTATTTACACACTTTATTTCTTGTCCATGTATCTTTTAAACCTGCCACCCCTAACTTTCGAGTTTGCAGTGCCCAGTTCTCTAACAGTATGGGATATTCTCGCTGGTTGCTGTGCCCGTCTTCGTAACTGTGCATCGTAAATGCTTTTTCAGGCGTAGCTTCTACTTCACCACTGTCACCTCGAATACAGGCCACATTACCATCTTGTGACAAATGAGCGACATCGATATGCATACTATCTAAATCTCGGTGGAAAATACCGTGAACACTGCAGCTTGCCTTTGCGGGGTTTAACATTTTTGATAACGAATGCATGCAAGAACGTAAACCTAAGGTGTGCCTAGTTTGCATTAACGTGGTCATAGATGGATGAAAACAACTAATACTCATGTAACTAAAACCAAAGGTGTCTAATTGCGTATTTGCGTGAGACGACGATGAAGCCATAGACCAGCCTAAATCTCGGTATACGGAATCTAAGTACAAGCGGTTAGAGTCTTGTTCTTCTAAACCATGTATAAACACTTTGTCACCTGATTCAGCTAAAGCCATCACCGCAAGTAAAAACCAAGGTAAATGCCTGCGCTTGCCAGCATAGGCGCCAAAGTCATAACTAATTGCGTGATCTAAGGCCAAAGAGGATTCGTTTCTGCATGCTTTTAAAAACCCTGCAAGTTCATCGGCAGTTTCTTCGCGCATACGCAACAACATAAGTATTGCGCCCATTTGCTCAGGTAATGCTTTACCTAATAGCAATTCTGACATCAAATGTTCGGCTTGATTTTGGCTAAGGGTTTTGCCTGATTTTTGGCCACGGCCAACTAATGAAATATAGCTTTTTATATTTTCAAACAGTTCCGAATCATCACGGACAGACATAGTTATACTCTCGACATTACCAAATAGTTGGATCAATCATTCACTAAGCAGTCTGATATAAAAGTGCCAAATCTACTGCTTGTCTACGACTAACCACTTCTCCTACTACGATTAAAGCGGGTCCGGCGAAGTCTTTCAAGGCTTCCTTGGCATTTAAATCGTCTAAGGTAGAACAAACAACCTGTTGATTTTGAGTCGTACCTTGGTCAACTACAGCAATAGGCATAGTTGCACGCATACCGTGCTTGACCAAAGCGTCTTGAATTTGAGATACGCGATTTAACCCCATATAAAATACCAATGTACTGGGGTCTTTGGCTAAATGGGACCAATCTGCCCCCATACTTCCGTCTTTTAAATGGGCGGTAACAAACTTCACCGATTGCGAACACTCTCGATGCGTCAAAGGAATACCTGAATACGCTGCAACACCTGACGCAGCAGTGACACCGGGAATAACAGCAAAAGGAACATCACACCGAGTAAGGGTATCGGTTTCTTCTGCTAGACGACCGAAGATGCTGGGGTCTCCCCCTTTTAACCGAACAACCGTAGCACCCGATTTTGCCTTTTTAACCATGAGTGCATTAATGTCGTCTTGCTTCATACTGTGCTTACCGCACTTTTTACCAACAAAAATTCGCTCGGCATGATCGGGAAACAAAGGATACAAAGCCTCACCAACAAGCCAATCAATTAAGATCACATCGGCTTGCTGAATTAGTCGATGGGCTTTAACCGTTAACAATTCAGGATCACCAGGGCCAGCACCAATTAAATAAACTTTCCCCTTAGTTTCTTCTTTAGAATTACAATCGGCAGAATGACGTCGGTTATCTAAAACAGCACCAGAATCTACGTCGTTCGTTTCAAAAAAATTGCCAAACATTTTTCTAAAGTGAAGTACAAAGGTCACTAGCTTACTCTCCGTACTGGAATAATATTTTCATCGATAATTTGTTGTAGTTCACTTTTGCACGAGCCACAATTGGTACCACATTTTAAGGTATCGCCTAACCCAGTAACCGTATTTGCGCCGGCAATAACAGCCTCTTCAATGTCTTTTTCATGGACTTTAAAGCAACTGCAAATTAATCGCCCTTTTAAGAAACTATCATCAGGTTTTGCTTGTAGCAGAGACGTAACAGTAGAGAAATCTAATGCTTTCTCAAAGCACTCATTCACCCAGTCTGCTGGTAATGCTTGCTGAGCGTCTCGGTCAGTAAAAAGAAAACTCGCCCAAAGCAGTTTTTTATCTTTCATCAAAATTGAAACTTGCGCGTTACCTTGGCTCGCACTAATCCACTCACCTTGTAAGCTGTCATAATCTCTAGTCTGAGATTGAGACCACCCATGCAGTGAAAATGTTTCTTCATTAAGCGCCATTTCATAATGAAAAGAGTTCTGTCGAAGAGCTTTTACCCAGAATGCTGCATCAGTTGAAATCCCAACATTTGAGAAAACAGAAACATACTGTTTGTACATTGCCTTAGTCAGGGAGACGGGTACCTGTTTACTCTCGGGTTGGCCAGATATCGGATCGGCGACAGAACTATATAAAGCGCTAACGGATGCACTAGATGAAAATTGCTGATTAAAATGAATCGGCATAAAACAACCATCTTCGCGCACTGAATCTGTAATTTGTGCATAAGCTTGAGCTTCGCCAAACTCACTTTTAGCAACAACAATGTCGCCATTTTTAATATTCTTTTCTGACGCAGTGCTTGAATGAAGCTGCAAAATTGAAAACGGTGTATGCTGACTCAGTGCGGATGCTCGACCCGTACGTGTCATTGTATGCCATTGGTCACGCATGCGACCTGAATTCATAACAAAGGGATACGCTTCGCTTGTGTTTAATTTGGGTAAACGTGGCGTAATAGCAATAAATTTCGCTTTACCACTGGGTGTACTAAAACGTTTGTTCTCAAACGGTCTAACTGATTCGCCGTTTTCATTAAATGGCCATTGAACTGGCGATAACTGATTATATTCTTGTAACGACAAACCAACCAAAGGTGCTAAATTAAGCTGCATACTGTCTTTATTAACACTAGCAGTCATTCTTGCCCATTCGTCAAACACTTCACTTTGATGTTTAAAGTCAAACCCGTCAAAACCCATTTTGGTTGCAACATCACACATAATGTCCCAATCGTGACGTGCATTAGCAAAAGGTTTCATAATTCCACGTTGTCTGGAAATACGTCTCTCTGAGTTTGTTACTGTGCCATCTTTTTCAGACCAGCCAGTAGCAGGCAGCACAATATCAGCAAACTCAAGAGTATCGTTCTTGCTAACGCAATCAGAAACAATCACGCATTCACACTTTGATAACGCGTCTTTAATTGCGTTTAAATTGGGTAAGCTCACTGCAGGGTTTGTTGCCATAACCCATACTGCTTTAATTTTTCCACTGGCGATATCATCGAACATATCAACCGCTTTTGCGCCTTGTTTTTCACAAAGCGTTGGCGACTGCCAAAACGATTGCACTTTTTCCCTGTGCTCAGGGTTTTCTATATCTAAATGAGCCGCAAGTTGGTTAGCTAAACCACCCACTTCTCTGCCCCCCATTGCATTTGGCTGACCAGTAATAGAAAAGGGACCAGCACCTGGCTTTAATAATCGCCCTGTAGCCAAATGGCAATTTATGATGCTGTTACATTTATCAACACCAGATTCGGACTGATTAATTCCCATGGAGTAAAAGGTAATGACACGCTGGTTTTCACAAAACCATTGATAAAAACACGCTA
Source organism: uncultured Alteromonas sp. (assembly GCA_964449725.1). Lineage (GTDB taxonomy): Bacteria > Pseudomonadota > Gammaproteobacteria > Enterobacterales > Alteromonadaceae > Alteromonas_F. Next base: position 4,512 of record CAYUZL010000046.1, read on the forward strand.
AATCGCTTTCAGGTATATCGCAAAATAACGCAGTTTTTTCAACCGTCCATTGCTCGGCTTCTGCCAATGCACTGTCAAACCCTTCGGTATGTTTCTCAATAAAATTTTGGTCAAGGGCATCATTTTCTTCAATAAAATGCAAAAGACCGTTAAATATAGCACCGTCACTGCCCGGTTTAATGGGTAAATGTAAGTTTGCTAATGAAACTGATGCGGTTTTTCTGGGGTCAATAACAACAATTTTTAAATTAGGACGCTGCTTTTTCGCACGCTCAACCCGTTGAAACAATACAGGGTGTGTCCAAGCTGCGTTTGAACCAACAAGCACTAGCATGTCGGTTAAACCCAAATCTTCGTAATCACAAGGAACAACATCTTCACCAAACGCTCGCTTGTAGCCTGCGACTGCCGAAGACATACATAGACGAGAGTTGGTGTCTATATTGGCGCTGCCAATATAGCCTTTCATCAACTTGTTGGCGATATAGTAATCTTCAGTAAGCAATTGACCAGACACGTAAAACGCAACCGCGTCTGGCCCATGCTCTTTTATTATAGAAGAAAGCTTTTCCGCAACCGTATCGGTAGCATCAGACCAACTGCAAACCTCACCATTTATCATGGGAGAATGCAGTCGGCCACTTTCTTTGTCACTTGTACTCACCGTGTCCAAGAGGTGTGTGCCTTTAACGCACAAGCGACCGTAGTTGGCGGGATGTTCCTTTGTTCCTTCGAGTGAAACGGGTGTGCCATCCTGGCTAAGGCTAACATCCACACCGCACCCTACCCCACAATATGCGCATGTAGTTGAAACTAATGCTTGTGGTTCGGGTGAGTCGAGCAAAATATCTTTCACCAGCACATCTCTACTGTGTTTTCATTTACACGAACATCGTAAGCTTCAATGGAAACTGACTCATCTTCGGTGCACTGACCACTTTCTAAATCGAAATGTTGCTTGTAAAGAGGCGAAGCGACAACATAGCGCCCGCCCAAAGAACCTATAATACCGCGGTAAAGCACATTGGCTTTACCAAACGGGTCGTAATTACTAACAGCAAATAACTTATTTTCGCCAATACTAAATAATGCAACTTGTTGTTCATTTTCTGTATCTTCGTTGATCAGAACACAAACACCTGAATCATTGATTAAATCTTCAACGTTACAGACAGGACGCCATTGTTTTTCTTGTTGGCTCATTGCACTTCCTTAATATCGATCTCACTCAGTTTTTCAGCTTCTGTGGCGGGGCGAATTTGTCCGCGCTCAT
>CAYUZL010000047.1:0-3940 GCA_964449725.1 uncultured Alteromonas sp.
TGTTTGAGTACATACAAGGTATAAAGCGGTATAAAAATGCACTGAATTACCACTACACAAATTAAGCTGCTTTATTGCATTGTCTTTTGTTTTCGGTTTCCCCAATAAATGCACTTTATTGTTTGTAGTGACTTCAGCAACTTGATCAGAACCCATAACAACGGCATCGTGATATTCATCTGCAATCGCCTTAGCTTTTGAGGTAGCTAAGCGGATCGCTAGGTTCTTCCCACACTCATTCGGTTTGGGGGTTTCATCAATATCTGGACTTTTGAAGGAAAATTGGATATTTGCATCCATTAAACGTTGATGTCGGTAACGAGAACCTGATGCTAAAATCAATTGAGTCATGTTTATTCTTTGACAGTAAGCTAAGTGACGTATATTATGCGCGCGCTATGCAAAAAGTGAAACTACCTCATCAAATAGATCCAGTTAAAAGTGCATTGCAGCGTTCTGATTATGAAGGCGTTGTAAACTCTAGTGATATGGTTCGACTCAATAACATTGTCGTTAGCAGTGACGACTATGTTAGTGCGTGTATACAGTTTTTAAAAGACGAACAAGGTCTTACTGTATTTCGCGGCAGTTTGGCGACGTCAGTTGAACTTTTATGTCAAAGGTGTAACGATGCGTTTAAGCAAAACTTAAATGTAGATTTTTGTTATAGCCCTGTGCAGGGGGAAGACGAATTCGAATTGTTACCAGAAGCTTATGACCCCGTAGAAGTAGATGAACATGGGATGGTAAATCTGCTTCAGTTGTTTGAAGACGAATTGTTGGTGTCTTTGCCGCTTGTACCTCGCCACGCAGAAGCGGAGTGCTCAGTGACAGAAAGTGACATGCAATTTGGTCAACTTAAACCGGAAGATGAGCGACCCAACCCGTTCGCGGTGTTGAAAGAACTTAAGCGAGATTAGGAGTAAGTTATGGCAGTACAAAAAAGTAAAAAAGCACGTGCAAAACGCGGTACTCGTCGTTCACACGATGCGCTAACAGGTGCAACTCTATCTGTTGATGCAACGTCGGGCGAAACACACCGTCGTCACCACGTGTCAGCTGATGGTTACTACCGTGGCAAAAAGGTCGTTAACGGTTAATCCGTAAGCGAGTCTATTTTGACATCTCTGACCATCGCGTTAGATATGATGGGGGGCGATAATGGCCCCTCATCTACTATTCCTGCTGCTATCAGTGCAGCGATACGTTACAAAGATACTCATTTTTTATTGTATGGCGATAGAGATACGATTTCTCATCAGCTTAAAAAGCACGCCGACAATACAACAAAATCCATTTTAAATCGTTTAGAAGTATGTCATTGCTCTGAATCTGTAGAGATGACAGATAAACCTTCATCGATATTACGTCATAAGAAAGACGCATCTATGCGTCGTATGCTTGAATCTGTAGCATCTCAAAAAGCTCAAGGCTGTGTTTCAGCTGGGAACACAGGTGCACTGTTTGCTTTAGCCTACTATTTAATTAAAACTCACGAAGGTATTGATAGACCGGCCTTAGTGACCGCTTTACCTACGGCAAAACAAAACCGTGTATTTTTATTGGATTTAGGTGCAAATGTTAATTGTAATGCCGAAACCTTGTTTCAATATGGCGTCATGGGCTCTGTACTAGCTGAACATGTTGCTGAAATTTCTAAGCCTCGTGTCGCTTTACTTAATGTGGGCGAAGAAGACATTAAGGGCAATGCTCAAGTTAAATCAGCTGACCAGTTATTACGGGCATCTGAATCAATACATTACGTTGGTTATGTTGAAGGGGATGACCTTTTTACTGATGTGGTTGACGTGGTTGTCACCGATGGTTTCACCGGCAATATTGCATTGAAATCAACCGAAGGTCTGGCAAAGCTAATTATAAATGAAGTGAAACATTATTCGGAACGCAATTTATTAACGCGAATGACGGCCAGATTAGCCCTACCTTTGTTAAAGAAAATTTATAACAGGGTGAACCCCGACCAGTATAATGGCGCGAGTTTGATAGGATTGCGGGGCACTGTTATTAAAAGTCATGGAAACGCCTCCTCTGAAGCTTTTTTTTATGCAATACAACGCGCTATTGATGAAGCATCAAACCGCGTACCTGAAAAAATTAAAACGTCCATAGAGACAGTTATGTTGGAGCAACTTTGAAAACTTATTCTCGCTTTATCGGCACTGGCAGTTACTACCCAGAAGACGTTCGTACAAATGCCGATTTAGAACAAATGGTAGATACTAGTGATGAATGGATCACAGACCGAACAGGTATAAAAGAACGTAGAATTATTGGGGTCAATGAGACCGCTGCAACAATGGGAGCTGAGGCATCTAAAAAAGCGATAGAAGCCGCTGAAATTGACCCTAGCTCAATTGATATGATTGTATGCGCTACCACCAGTGGCCGTTACGCGTTACCAAGTACAGCCTGTGAAATACAAAGCATTCTTGGCTTAGATGGTATTCCCGCATTCGATATTGCTGCCGCCTGTGCTGGTTACTGTTATGCACTAAGTGTTGCCGATCAATATATTAAATCAGGTATGGCTAAGCGCATCCTTGTTATTGGCACTGACTGCTTAAGTCGATTAGTCGACCCAGCAGATCGCAGTATGGTTATTTTGTTTGGTGACGGTGCTGGTGCAACGATTATTGAAGCCAGTGAAGAGCCCGGTATTTTATCCACTCATATTCATGCGGCAGGTTCTTATGGTGAACTACTGCAAGTAGGTAATCCCACTAGAGGGGACGAAGCGTCTGTCCATGCTAATTGGGGCGTGATGAAAGGCAATGAAGTGTTTAAAGTCGCTGTCACAAAGTTAAGTGAAGTTGTCGAACAAACGCTAAAAGCCAACAACATGGATAAGTCTGAGCTTGATTGGTTGGTTCCTCATCAGGCCAATTTCAGAATTATCAAAGCAACGGCTAAGAAATTAAATATGTCTTTGGACCAAGTGGTTATCACACTTGAAAATTACGGAAATACATCAGCTGCAACAGTGCCTACAGCACTGGATACTGCAATAAGAGATGGCCGAATAAAACGCGGACAAAATTTATTGTTAGAAGCATTCGGCGGTGGTTTCGCGTGGGCATCTGCGTTAGTTCGCTACTAGTTATCTAATTATAAAAATAAATTCAAAATAAGGTTTTACTATGAAACAAGTTGCCTATGTATTCCCTGGGCAGGGTTCTCAGTCTAAAGGAATGCTTGCTGAACTCGCTCAGAGCAACCCTGAAGTGCTGGAAACATTTGAAGAAGCATCTGAAGTGCTTGGCTATGATTTATGGGATCTGGTACAAAATGACGAAGATGCCAGTCTAAATCAAACTCATATAACACAACCTGCACTGTTAACGGCAAGCGTTGCGATTTACCGTGTGTTAGCTGCTAAATATGATGCTCCTGCCTATATGGCTGGCCATAGTTTGGGTGAATACAGTGCATTAGTGTGTGCGGGTGTTCTAGATTTTAAAGAAGCCGTCTCTTTAGTTCAATCTAGAGGGCTATATATGCAAAGCGCTGTTCCCGAAGGTGAGGGCGCCATGTACGCTATCATTGGCTTAGCGGATGACAAAATACAAGCAATATGTGAACAGGTTGCAGCAGACACGAGCCAAGTTATTTCTCCAGTGAATTACAATTCACCAGGACAAGTCGTTATCGCAGGTAATACCAAAGCTGCAGAGTTGGCTGCCCAGCAATGTAAAGAGGCGGGCGCCAAAAGAGCGTTACCTCTTGCTGTTAGTGCACCATCTCATTGTGCGTTAATGAAACCCGCTGCGGCTAAACTGAAAGATGTACTTAACGATACATCGTTTTCATCTTCAGAGGTTTCAATTGTGAATAATGTTGATGTGAGTATCGAGTCGGATAGCGATGCTATTAAAGATGCTTTAGTTAGACAACTTTATTGCCCAGTACAGTGGACGCGATC
>CAYUZL010000048.1:0-6241 GCA_964449725.1 uncultured Alteromonas sp.
ATGCCAGTGTTTTCGCTTGCTGACCATACCAATGTTCACCGGTTGCGACTTTATCAATGTCTACGTCTTGCCTATTTGAACCCACATGATGTTTAAACATTTCATGGACTTCACCTAGTTCCTCTCTGAATTTTTCTCTACCTTCATCGGTGTTTTCACCAAATACCGTCAAGGTACGTTTGAAGTTACCGGCTGTGTGCTGTTCAAATTCGATATGATTGTTTTTTAGCAGCTTATTGAAGTTAGGTAATTGAGCAATCACACCAATAGAGCCAATTATTGCATAAGGCGCTGCCAATACTTTATCTGCGACACACGCCATCATATAACCACCGCTGGCCGCAACTTTATCGACCGCCGCAACTAACGGAATGTTTTTATCTTTAATACGTTGAAGCTGAGACGCGCCAAGGCCATAACCATGTACGACACCACCACCACTTTCAATTTTCACTAACACTTCGTCTTTTTCGTTAGCAATACACAAAACAGCAGTCACTTCTTCTCTTAAATGATCAACTTCATTGGCATCCATAGAGCCGTTAAAATCAATAACAAATAATCTGGGCAATGATTCTTGGTTTTTTGCTTTCGCTTTTTGCTCTTTCTTTTGCGCTTTTGCCAACTTTTTCAAGTCAGCTTTTCCTAATACCATTTCTCTTGCGTAATCAGTGACATCGTCTAATTGATTACTGATGGATTTAAAATCTAGTTGCCCCTTTTCAGGCTTTTGCTTAATCGCAGCGCCTGCAACTAAACCCACAATAATGGCAACAGCAATAACAATCGTCGCTGCTTTTGCGAAAAATAGTCCGTATTCAAATAAAAATTCCAATGGTTACCTCTAAAAATCATATTACGTCACTTTCCCTTAGTGTATCAGCCTAAACAAACGGTTACGACAAGTGAGTAATTTTGAATAAAAAAAACCGGAGCATTTCGCTCCGGTTTTTTAAGTATTAACTATTTTCAATTTGCAACTACGGTCTCGTCAGTAATAACAATCGCTGACCCTTGAGATGCAATGTAAGCAGCAACTTGACGCTGCATCTCAGCCGTCACCGCGGGATTAGCTGCTGGGCTTAAACTTGATGCATGAGCTCCAGCACTAAATTGTACAATACCGTTTACAGTTCCACCTGAAACACCTTGTGTCGTTGATGAAACCTGCTCTAAACCAACAACCCCAGCATAAGGGAATTGTCCAGATAGAGGCAAAGATGTTTGAATTGCAATCACTTGATCTGGTAGGTTTTGCTCTGTGCCATCACCTACAACGGTAAGCATTAATGTTGGTGTGTTACCGCCAAGAATACCACCGTAGTTTATTGGGTCGCCAGCATCAAGAACAGACTGAGCTGCAAAAATGAATTGAGAGAACACTGCATTGACAGCTGCGGTTTGCTCTTCATTTAGTGCAGCTAAAAAAGCATCACTTGTGGCAATTAACGTCTCTCTTGGAATATCGATAGTGCCAAAGTTAGCTAACACAAGCTGTTGAAAGTCTTCTGACCCACCCAATAGTAAATTAGCGCGAACTTCAGGCCCAAATGCAGGCGACTCTAAAAGGAAGTTTGCAATACCCCCACCTGGTGATTCTAAAACAGCCGTTTGAACTTCAAAAAAGCTATTTAGTGGTGCTAAATCCCCTTCAAATGGCGTATTTGCTACAGCCGCAAATGTTCCCCCCGTTATCGCCCCTAAAGAAACGCCCATAACAGACACATTCTGTGGGTTAATGTTAATACCCTGACTAGAGGTTGCGTCAACAAGGGCATTTAAGCCCAAACGAAGCCCTAACATATCAGAGGCACTTTGGCGCGGATTGTCACGTGCTGTGGGTAGAGAACTTAAGTTCATATAATCAGTGACCGTTGTTGATGCATTAATATCATCAATACCATCACCGTCAGTATCAAAACCTCGACCACCATGTAAGGGGTGATCAATAGCTACTGATGCAATACCCGCTAAAGACAAAGCACCAGATATAGCAAGCATATTTTCTTTACGCCCCGTAATACCGTGCATCAAGATAGCAACAGGCCATCCTGCATCAGGCTCTACGATTGGAAACCCAAGTGCCGCAGCAATCGTCGGGTTTGGCACTGTCACTTGTACGTCAAGTATGACATCACCGCCAACATCGCCTTTTGGCTGTGGCACAGGGCTAAAGCGCGTTAAATTACGAGCGGGATCTAAAGATTGACCATCCACGATTAAATCAGCCAATCCAACTTGGGAACATAAAGCCGCATTAGGACCCGGTGTTGCTGTCGCTAACACCTCAACTGGCGCACTCGCTAGAACGACACCACTATCACACGCTGAAGTCCAAAACTCAGTACGAGGTGCATTTGGATTATCATCGCTTGGCAAAGATAAATAATAAGGCAGTGAAACCGTTGCATCGAAACGCTGTGCTGCGCAGAAAGGGCCTACTTGTTCAAGAATACCTGTAGCAACCCCTACTGCAAAATCGTTTGCAAAGCCAAATACAGGCTCAAGAGCACCAGATACAGTACCAAACAAACCGTCACAGGTTGTCAATGAAGAAAAGTCCGTGCTTTCAATAACTGGAATTAAACCAGCAGCTTCAACTGGCAATTGAGAAATACCTAGCTGAACTGCACCCTCTACTGTTTCTTGCTGGACTAAACCCAATGCTTCCATTGCATTTTGAGGCCCAACGGCATCAGTCGCAACAATAATGGGCAGTGCTTCTCCTGCTGCTGGGTCGCCAGCAGCAAATCGCGCAGCAAATTCTGCAACATAAAGCTGTTTTACAGTGTTAAGTACATCGTCAATACTTTGTGTTGTAAACGCAGATACATAGCTAATGTTGTCTCTTTCAAAACCGATCCCTAATAGAGGGTCAATCAAGGAGTTAACAATACCTTGAAGGGCTAGCTGCTCATCTGTAGCTAGCGGAAATTCTAAAATATCTCTGCTGACTGACTCCCAAGTAAGTGAACCTTGAACGCCATTACCGTTTGTATCTAACAAGTCAGTTGTAATAACTAACATGTGCCCTTGCGCCTCTTTTAATGGACGCAAAGGAACAAAATTCACCGTATCATCATCGGCGAGAGAAAGAACGTAATCGACACCAAACGTGAGCTGACCACCTATTTTACACCCTGCCGAAGGAATGGTGATTTGCGCACAGTCAGGATCTCGGTTATCAAGACCTAAGGTAGCTTCAAATAACAATATACCCGCAGACAAAGTCGACTCATCTAATGCCGTTCCTGCGGGTACATCGATATTGATAGCAAACGGGTGAGAGGTAGACCATCCATCCAAAACATTGAGTGCGTTTTGTGGATCAGCAAAATTAGTTGGGTCATCTACCGGAATATTAAGAGTGAAGTCGAAAAAGCCATCATCTCCCGGTAATATGAGTAAATCGTTTGGAATGTTCAAATCACCCGTTGCTGGGTCAAACACCACTCTAGAAAAAGGACTTGCTGGAGGAGTTTCGGCTTGAATATCTTCAAGGGTTTCATCGCTACCACAGCCCGTGAGCCCCAAAGCCATAGCTATGCTAGTGCAAAGTAAGAGTTTTCTCATTAGTACTCCCTTATAAATCATTATTTTCGGTCCTTTAATTAGCTATAATTGTATATGCTGCAACGAAGATTGCAGTGTTCAATTAACACGTTAGACCAGTTGATGTAATCCAATACTATTGACTTTGCTTCAGTTTTGCAAAACATTGTTAATTTTTTGTAATTTTAAGGTTTATTACCGCTATTTTCTTTGTGGGGTTTATACCCTATTCACAGATCTTGTATAATCTAAAATTAGCTTCTAAAAAGAATAAACCAATGACATATCCTCAATGCACTAGTGATGAACTAAAAGATAAAATTATTTTGATAACAGGAGCTGGAAGTGGCATTGGTAAACAAGCTGCTATTACGTTCGCACGCTATGGCGCTACCTGTATTTTGCTTGGCAGAAGAGTCGATACGTTAGAGCACACCTACGATGAAATTACCGCATTAGGCTACAATGAACCTTCCATTTTGCCCTTAGACATGAAAGGAGCAACATCAAAGCACTATAAACAAATGGCCCAAACCATTGTTCATGAATATGGTCGACTTGATGGCTGCCTACACAACGCAAGCCAACTTGGCAGCTTATGCCAGTTCAAAGATATCGAACCGCAGCAGTGGAATGACGTATTAAAAGTCAATGTGACGGCAACGGCACAAATGACACAAGCCCTACTTTCGCCTTTATCCTTAGCAAATTCGGCATCAATCGTGTTTACATCATCCAGCGTTGGCCGTAAAGGACGTGCATTTTGGGGGAGTTATAGCGTATCGAAATTTGCGACTGAAGGAATGATGCAAGTTTTAGCTGATGAATACAAAAGCTCCTCAATGCGCTTTAACTGTATTAACCCAGGCGCAACACGTACGGAAATGCGTGCTAAAGCCTATCCAGCAGAAGATCCTTTAACATTAAAAACCGCACAAGACATTATGCCAACGTATGTCTATTTGATGAGTGATGAAAGTAAAAGCGAAAACGGGCAGTCGTTCGACTGCCAGCCAAAATAACACAGCGCCGGTTTTAACCGCCTTGTTGTATCTTAGCCCACGTATCTCGTAACCCTACGGTTCTATTGAATACAGGCGTGTCGAAATGAGTGTCTCGACAAAAATACCCTATTCGCTCAAATTGCCACGCGCTATAACCTTGCTCCGATTCCAACGCACTAGGCTCAATGTAGCCTTTTTTCACTTCAAGTGAATCTGGATTTATTGCACCAGTAAAATCGTCTTCCTTCGCAGGACTCGGTACGGTGAAAAGTCGATCGTACAATCTAAACTCAGCTGCACATCCTTTCGATGCATCAACCCAGTGAATAACCCCTTTCACTTTTCTGCCATCAGATGGGTCTTTACCTAAGGTCTCATCGTCATAAGTACAGTAGACCGTAGTAACCTTACCGTCGGCGTCTTTCTCCACACGGTTTGCTTTAATCACATAAGCATTTCTAAGGCGTACTTCTTTATCTAGTACTAACCGTTTGAACTTTTTATTTGCCGACTCTCGAAAATCTTCTGCTTCTATCCACACTTCGCGACTAAAGGGCAACAAGCGAGTTCCCATTGCTTCATTGCTAGGGTGATTAGGCGCTACCAGTTCTTCGTGTTTATCTTCTGGATAGTTTTCAATAACAACTTTAATGGGATCTAAAACCGCCATGGCCCGTGGACCATTTTCATTCAAGTCGTCGCGAATACAGCTTTCTAGCATGCTCATTTCGACTTGATTTTCCATTTTAGTCACACCAATTCGCGCACAAAATTCTCGTATAGCCCCTGCTGTGTACCCTCGTCTTCGCAAACCCGCAACAGTAGGCATACGAGGGTCGTCCCATCCATCAACAAATTTTTCTTCGACTAACTGTATGAGTTTACGTTTACTCAACACGGTATATTCTAGGTTAAGACGAGAAAACTCATATTGCCTTGGTACAGTATCAATAGAAATATTTTCAATAACCCAATCATATAACCTACGGTTATCTTGGAACTCCAATGAGCAAAGCGAATGTGTTATGCCTTCAATCGCATCAGAAATACAGTGAGTAAAATCGTACATGGGGTACACACACCACTTATCGCCAGTTTGGTGGTGATGAGCGTGTTTAACACGATAAATAACAGGATCGCGCATGACCATAAATGACGATGCCATATCTATTTTTGCACGTAAGCAGCATTTGCCTTCAGCGTATTCACCGGCGGTCATTTTTTCAAATTCTGCCAGATTCGTTGCTACGTCGCTATCGCGATAAGGGCTGTGAGTTCCGGCTTGGGTTAAAGTGCCTCGCATTTCTCGAATTTCTTCTTGAGAACAAAAATCGACAAACGCTAGCCCTTTTTCAATGAGTTCTATGGCATAACCATGAAGTTGGTCAAAATAACCCGATGAATAGCAAGGCTCTCCCGCCCACTCAAAACCCAACCACTGTACGTCTTCTTTTATCGCATTAACGTAAGAAATATCTTCTTTCGTGGGGTTTGTGTCGTCAAAGCGTAAATTACAACTTCCCTGATAATCTTGAGCAATACCAAAATTGAGACAGATAGATTTAGCGTGGCCTATATGTAAAAAGCCATTAGGTTCAGGAGGAAATCGCGTCTTAATCGTGGAGTGAACTTTATTCGCAATATCTTTATCGATAATTTGGCGAACAAAATTGGTCGGACGATGC
>CAYUZL010000049.1:0-5219 GCA_964449725.1 uncultured Alteromonas sp.
GAATAGGCCAAATGGTGTCAATGTGATTTCCGGTAAAACTCGGTTTTCTTTAGATATTCGAAGTGAAGATGACAGCTTACGAGACCGGGCATTCGGCGCTATTTTAGCGAAACTTGAATCGATTGCTGAACACAGAAACACTAGCTTCACTTATACCCAAACTCATAGCGCAAATGCAGTGAATTGCGCACCTGAGCTACAGGCAATGTTAACGCAAGCGATAAACAATGCCGACTTAACGCCTTATTCGTTATCATCAGGTGCGGGTCACGACGCCATGGCAATCGCTGACATTTGTGATGTAGCGATGATGTTTGTACGTTGTTACAAAGGCATTAGTCATCATCCTGCAGAATCAATTAAAACCCATGATGTAGAAGCGTCACTGATCGTATTGCATCAATTTTTACTTTTACTTTCTCAGCAATATTCAACGACAAAATAAACAAACCGAGCGTATTTATGATCATAGACAGAATTTATGCCAGCGAAGACGGCAAAAGTCATTTTGGAACATTCGATATTCCGTTAGCCGATGGCGGACCAATTGGCCTTTTGTCAGAGAAACACCCAGCAGGCAGTGTTATTTTTAGAGAGACGCCAGCGGATTACGACTTTAAATGGCACCCTGCACCAGCGAGACAATTGCTGTTTATTTTAAAAGGCAGTGCGGAATTTACCGTGTCAAATGGTGAAAAACGCATTTACGGCGGGGGAGATGTATTGCTATTAGAAGATACATTTGGCGAAGGACATTGCTCAAAAGCCCTGAACAACGAAGTGCGCCATTCAATATTTGTGACTTTAGTCTAATTTAGTGCAATGGCCGAACTTGGTATTTTATTGGGAATTAAAATACCAAGTTCATGTAGTTGTACAGTATTTTTTTCGTTTAAAAGCCGTAAGTGAAAAAAGCACCAGTGTCGCTACCGTCGGTATCGACTTCTATAAACGAATCTTCAAGTTGATAATTCACATCGGCATAGCGAAGTGCCACTAGCCTTAAATACCGCTGACACAGATGGCGTTAATATTTCTTATATTCAGTTAACTATTTGCTTTAGTAATCTTTTTAAATGCTCGGCGAATGCTTCATAAGCTTGCTTGTTTATGTGGATATCCATAGTTGTCACGATACCTTCTTCTGAATGTCATATATACAGATTACATTTGTAGGTTTGTGATCTGTAAAGTAGATTGTGAGCACTAAAAAAGATCGAAAAAATAGATTGAAATTTTGTTTTTTTACCAAGATACTCTGGTTGTGGACTAATTTTTGTTCACTACAAAGTAAGTATCAATTAATTTTCATTTTTTTATAGTCCATTTGGAGGACAGTTGTTATGAGAAAGTTAGTAATGGTATCGATCCTTATGTCATTCGCAGGCGCATCGTCTGCACAAATTAATAATCCGGGTTTTGAAGATGGTTTTGATGGTTGGAGAGTAACTGCTCCAAGTTCCGTCATTAGCATATCCAATATTGCTAATTCAGGAACACGATCTGGCCGTATAAGAGCCAGTGGTGGTCGCATATCTCAAGTGGTTAGTGTTGATGCCAATAGTGCCTACCGTTTAACTGCACAGTTACGCGGATCTGGCCGTTTGAACGCTCAAGTTGGCAACCAAAAAGCGAGTGACCGTTTTAATAACGGCTCTGAATATGCGCCTGTTTCGATTGAGTTTGATACTAGTAATGAAAACGAAGTTGAAGTTTTTATGGAGTTTAGCGGCTCAGAAGGCCGTTGGGATGACCTAGAATTAGTTCGTATTGGAGGGAGCTCTTCAATTGGTGCGTCTAATGATACAGAAGACTTTGGCTTAGACCCAAATCTTGCTCCTTGGGAAAACTTTGACTTGAGTGTTTGGGGTCTTGATTCACCCGCGCTTCGAGAAATATCGGCAAATGATGAAACTGGTGTACGCATCGATGATTTTGAGTTTATTGCCTTGCGTGAAGGGTCGAGTAACTCAGACTTTGATGATGCAGAAGCTCTTTTCTTCGGTAGCGATAGTGATGTGGAATCATCAGACCCTTACTTCTTTACTGGGCCTGACGGTGGCATGGTATTTAAGTCGCCTGTCAATGGAGGCAGAACATCTACCAATACACGTTTTCCTCGTTCAGAACTACGTGAATATGTTCGTGGTGGCGTGACAAGTAGAGATAACGGCTTAAGTATTAGAGTCTCAGGCGTGAATGAAAATAATTGGGTTTTAGGTTATCAACCAGACAACTTAATACTTGATGATAATGGAAGTAGTGGCCGAGGTGTTGAGAATGTCGGTGGCCGTAACGGTCTTTTAAGAGCAACACTTCGTGTTAACAAAGTGACTGAAACAGGCCGACCGGATGACATTGGGGCTACTATTATTGGTCAAATTCATGCTGAAGATGATGAGCCACTTAGACTGTATTACCGTAAGTTACCTCAAAATGAACGAGGCAGTGTTTATGTGCTTCATGAAATTAATGGGGGCGATGATTTAGATGAGCGTATTTTTGTTGGCTCACGAGATGATGATGCACAAAACCCAGATAATGGTATTGCGTTAGATGAATTATTTTCTTATGAAATAGAAAACGTTGGTGCTTTGATTAACGTTACTGTTCGAAGAGGTGATTTAAATGGCGATATCATTGATACCATCACTTTTGATATGGAAGCAGAAAACAGTGACTATGATCGACGTAATGAGTGGATGTATTTCAAAGCAGGTGCTTATACACAAAATAACGTTGCTGTTGAAGAGTTTGATGATGAACTTTTACCAGGTGCAGATACAACAGGTTTTGGCCCTGATGGCACAGAAGCTGATTTTGACCAAATTACTTTCTACCAATTAGAAGTAAGTCATGATGATAATGATTGCACTGCATGTAGTGAGTAGCAATTATCGTTAAAGTGATGGTTTAAATCACCTTGTGTTATAGAAAAGGCGAACTTAAGTATGAGTTCGCCTTTTTAACGTTTAAAAGCCGTAAGTGAAAAAAGCACCAATGTAGCTACCGTCGGTATCGATTTCTATAAACGAATCTTCCAGTTGATAATTCACATCGGCATAGCGAAGTCCCCACCAACTATTGCCAAACGAACGCACGCCTAATTCAATTAGCACACCTAAGTCCGCATCAAAATCTACGCTGTCTTCGCCAAGATCACCGTCTAACTCTAAGCTTGCAGAGACCGGTTGAAAAACGCCTAATCCTAAGCGTACTTTATCGTTGAAATGATAAAAGGTAATGGCTTCTAATGATAAACGACTAAAAGTAAGATCGGCATTAGAAGCGCTAGCCGTATCAAAGTGATAAGCGGCATTGAGCTGTACGCTGAATGATTCTTTTACGGGAATATTGACCCCAGCGCCGAAGTAAGCTAAACCGCCGGCTTTTACCGACTCTGAGTCGCCATCTTCAAATTCTAAATCGGCAAGCGTATCACCACCGGTAGTAAGCCCAATAGAAAGGTTAAAACTAGTCTCTCTTGTAGGAGCAGGAGCTTCATCTGCAAATGCATTTACAGAACAGCTTAAAAGAGTAAGTGCGAGAGTATTTTGTAAGAAAGAATCCATTTTCATCCTTGAATATTAAGTAAATA
Organism: uncultured Alteromonas sp.; assembly: GCA_964449725.1. Taxonomy (GTDB): domain Bacteria; phylum Pseudomonadota; class Gammaproteobacteria; order Enterobacterales; family Alteromonadaceae; genus Alteromonas_F. The sequence continues at coordinate 3,599 of CAYUZL010000049.1, forward strand.
TATTTTTGAAAATGGATGTTATCACAAACTTATCACACTTCAACTTTCTCAGAGAATAACTAACTTTTAAAGCTGTTTGTTTACCCTAACATCAACTTCCTTTATCCACTTCTGTTTTAACTCATTACTGAGGAAGCTGGCTTCAAAACTGTTTTTTACGAGTTGAATGAATTGCTCATCTGACATATCTAGATGGGTATCCAAGGCTTGATAATTTTGGTTTAAATAGCCTCCGAAATAAGAGGGATCATCTGAATTGACCGTCACCATTACGCCTTCATCTAATAAATCGAGAATGTTGTGTTCAGACATGTCGTTAACCACGCAGAGTTTTAAGTTACTTTGCGGGCATACGGTTAGTGGCATTTTGTTTGCCACTAAATGAGCCATGAGTTTAGGGTCTTCAATACAGCGTACGCCGTGGTCGATGCGGTGCACATCTAGGTCGTTTAATGCTGACCATATATACTCAGCTGGGCCTTCTTCTCCTGCATGAGCAACCCGTTTGAACCCAAGCGCTTTGGCTTTGGCGAAAACATCGATAAATTTGTCCGGTGGGTTACCTAGTTCTGAACTGTCTAATCCCACTGCGTCGATAGCGTCATAATAGGGCTCTGCTTGTGCAAGAGTGAGTAGAGCGTCTTCTTGTGACAAATGACGTAAAAAAGACAATATTAAACAACTTGTAATGCCGAGTTCACTTTCTGCTTGTGCTTTCGCACGTAAAAAGCCTGGCATGAATACGTTGTAATCAATACCTCGGTGAGTATGAGTTTGAGGGTCGAACATGATTTCTGTATGAACAATATTTTGTTCTTTACAGCGTAAAAAATAGGCCCACATTAGTTCAAAAAAGTCGTCTTCATCAATCAGTACCGCAGCACCTTGGTAGTAGAGATCTAAAAAGCTTTGTAAATTATCGAATTGATACGCGTTGGCAATCTCTTGTATGCTATCGAAAGGAAGGGATAAGGCGTGCTTTTTTGCAAGACGCCACATAAGTTCAGGCTCTAAGGTGCCTTCAATGTGCAAATGCAGCTCTACTTTTGGAATAGATTGAATAAGTGTCTTTGTTTTCATTGTAACCTGTTATGTAAACGCACCAATGTGTTGCAACTGAACAAACATAGTGCGAGTTGAATCCCGTATTTCCGTTACGATAATGTCATTATTATCGTAAATCATTTCAGTTAAGCTAGGTTTATGCCGAAATTTGACCATGTGGTCAAGAAATTGCTTTAATTTTTCGCTAAATATGTCGTTTAACGCGGCCGTTGTGCCTATATCAACATAAAAGACTAAACAAATGAATCGAACACTATTAGAGACCTGGTTTAAATTAACAGAAAATAAAACAACCGTTAAGCGAGAGATCATTGCTGGGCTCACCACGTTTGCTGCAATGTCTTATGTACTCATTGTTAACCCAAGTATTTTGTCGGTTAGCGGAATGCCCGCAGCAGGTTTGATTACAGTAACCGCATTAGCAGCCTGTATTGGCACCTTGTTAATGGCGGCAATGACCAACTACCCAATTGCATTGGCGCCAGGAATGGGGCTTAACGCGTTTTTCGCGTTTACCATATGCTTAAATCGAGAAATCCCTTGGGAAGCTGCCTTG
>CAYUZL010000050.1:0-4590 GCA_964449725.1 uncultured Alteromonas sp.
CTTTCTATACTGATTCATTGTATACACTTCGTTTAAGTAAATAGCCAATAAATAGGATTACAGCTGCGCAACAAGCCAAAATGAAACGTCCTGACGGCGGGTTGGGGATCAGTGTCATTACAGCCATGCCAAAACCCATGACTATGACCATGGTACCGAGTTTTTGTCGTTGTTGTTTGTCGTATTCGTCTTGGCCTGCGTCGGCTTCATAAGGGGTGTTGACGTCTTTAAAAAACGCAATAGTGTGTTCGCGATTTTTGTCTTTCTCTGGCTTATAAAACAGAGCGGTAAAACAGAAGAAGCCTGCGGTAATGAAAAGATGGGCGGCGATACTTAGCATTAATGTTAAATCAGATGATTCACGAGTGGTAAGGGTTGCGATACCCAGCCAATCTGCCACTAGTTGAGCGGAAAACATATGAGACATAAACCAAGACACAGACATACCTAGGGCAACTGTTGCCCAAGGGGCCCAACTAGGAGTGTGACGAATAAATTGCCCCAATAGCAAAGGCACAAGTAAGGGCACTTGAATGAGAGTGGATACCTGCATCATTAAATCGAACAAGCTTAGTTCTTTTAAAGATTGGAAAAACAGGGCTGCAAGCATAACTAATATACCGTTAACAATACTCACTCCCATCCCGACTCTGAGTAACCCTTTGTCTGTGGGGTGTATACCTTTTTTAAGCAATAAAGGTTGGTATACACTGCGCACAAAAATACCCGCAGTTTTGTTGAGCGAGGAATCCATTGACGACATAGTGGCGGCAAATAAACCCGCCATTAACAAACCTACAGTGCCAATGGGCATGGTTTTTTGGGTAAAGATTAAATAAATGGAATCAGCGGCTTTTCCCTCTAGTTGGGAATAAGTGGAAATAGCATCAGGGTATAAAATAGCTGAGGCCCAAGGAGGAATAAAAAAGATAATACTGCCACACCCCATTAAAATAGCGGCCAATAAGGCCGCTTTGGTGGCTTCTTTTGAATCTTTTGCGGTTAGAAAACGGTATGAATCATTTAAATTCATTATTGTAATCATTTGTTTTACTAGGAAGAATAGGAAGGTTCCAAACAGCAATAAGCTATAATTCATATCTGGACCCATAACAAAGCCTGTAGGGAATTTAGTCACTAAGTTTACTGGGCCGCCTACCTTCACTAAGGCAACAATAGCACAAGCAACAGACACAACGGCAACCACCAAGGTTTGAATGAAATCAGAGGCAACCACGCCCCATGCGCCAGACAATACCGATATGACCATTATTGCGATACCAGTGCCAATGATTGTAGTGCTTAAATCGGCGTTGAAGAAGCTGCTGGTAAATACGCCCAGTGCATTTAACCAAACGCCGCCATTGATAATGCCAAAAACAATAATAGCCCATGAAAAAAATAATTCGTTGCCATGACCAAAACGGCGTTTTATTCCTTCAGTTGGTGTGTCGACTCGCATTTGACGGAATCTGCGGGCAAAGTAAGCCCATCCGCAGAAATACGCAAAAGCATTGGCAAAGAATACTAAGCTAATGGCAAAGCCATCGGTAAACGCTTTTCCTGCTGCACCGGTAAACGTCCAAGCTGAAAATTGAGCCATGAACGCGGCAGAGCCTACCATCCACCATAGCATGCGACCGCCACCGCGAAAGTAATCGCTAGTGGATTTTTCAGCCATACGTTTAAACGTAAAAGCAATAGCAATAATGAGTAAAAAATATCCGCCGATCACTAAGTATTCGTAAATCATTACTGCCCTAGGTGTTATTCAAATCAGATACATCAACCCATTTGTCGTTACTGCGAATAATGTCGATTAGGCGTTGGTAGGCGCTGCCTTCTTGAAAGGTTTGATAATGGCTTGTGGGTTTGCCACTGATATCATTTACAAACTCGCGAATAAGGTATTGCCAATTTCGTTCGGTATCACCAGCAATATCAGGAATGTCTTGTGCAATATCATCAGGTAAGGTTTGTTGTTGCCAGTCACCATTGGGCGTTTTTAAGTGGAGGGGGCCGCCTGCGTAGTGGCCTTCAATGTAAATTGCGCCTTCACTGCCATAAAACACAATATGATCTTCATTGAACCTAGGGTGCAACCCGCCGTGTTTAAATAATACGGATACGGGAGATTGGGCAAATTCGCTTTCTAACTTTGCTAAAACTGTGTAGCTCCATTCGACGTTAGACTCGCCCCATTTTAAATTGGGATCAGACAAATCTTTGGGTATAAATTCTCTGCGGGTTTTAAAGTTGTGAACCCCGTCTACTATAGGCGCACGTTTTAGATCGTCTCTTACCTCACCCCAAATGCTAAGTATTTTTTCACCGACGACTGAAGTGACAATAGACAATTTATGAGTGAAATTATTGTTTAGCCTTCCACCGCCATCTTCTTTACGGTGAGACCAACCAAAGGGAATGTCTTTTTCTAAATTAAAATGGGATATACACTCAACTTCAAGTGGTTCACCAATTGCGCCCTTGGCCACAAGGCGCTTCGCGTGAAGTACGTTAGGCATATATCGAAAGCTAGCGGCAAATGCGGTCTTCACTTGTTTTTGCTGCGCTAGGTTATTTAACTTCTCTGCGGTTTCACCGTCTACAGTTAGTGGTTTATCACAAAACACATGGCAGCCAAACTCAATTGCTTGTTGTATCGCGTCGTAATGGGCTCCGCCCGGCGTTGCAATTGAGACGATATCCGGTTGACAATCGTTCAGGGCATGAGCCCAGTCGGTGCCGGCATAGGCTATGTGTTTTTTGCTGGCGACGTCTTTTACAATTTCAGGCGTTCTACCCACAATACCGATGACTTCAGCCCCAATATTGCGAAATGCATCGGCATGGCCTTGTCCTGCGAATCCAGTACCATGAATGAGTACAGTGAGTTTCTTTGTCATTGTGTGTTATCTCTTTTTAAAGGTGATGCTACCAATGCCATAACGTGCCGTCTTCAAGGCGAGACACAGGTAAGTAAGAGCGTTTGTAAGGTAACGATTTTGCTAAGGTGTCATCGAAATCCACGCCAAGGCCTGGTGCTTCACTCATGTATGCCATGCCGTCTTTTACTGTGAAGTTATGTTGAAATAACTGGCGAGTGTGCTCATTGCCAAAACCCACAAATTCTTGGATACCAAAATTAGGTGTCCATATATTTAAATGCATGTGTGCTGCGAAACAAATGGGAGACAAGTCCGGTGCGCCATGGGGGGCGGTTTTAACATTGTATAGACTCGCAAAATCAGCAATACGACGCATAGCCGTAATACCACCAGCGTGAGTTGCGGCTGTACGTATGTAGTCAATCCATTGGTTTTGGATAAGGTCTTTACAGTCCCAGATGGTGTTATAAGTTTCACCTATGGCTAAAGGCGTCGTGGTGTGGCTGCGTATGTTTTCGTAACTTTGCTGGTTTTCAGCAATGGCAGCATCTTCTAAAAACAACAGCTGATAAGGCTCAAGTATTTTACCCAGCCGAGCCGCTTCAATGGGCGTTAATCGGCTGTGTACATCGTGGAGTAAATCGACATCTTGACCTAAGCGTTCCCGTGCGGTTTTAAATAATAGCTCTACTGATGCAAAGTACTTTCGAGTAGACCATTCTTCTTCAGGTGGGAGAGGGCGGTTGCCTTGTAATTCAAAATAGTCTTTCTTGTCGCCTAGTACACCATAAGTCACTGAAAGCCCAGGAATCGCACTTTGTAAGCGAATGGCCTTAAAACCTTGAGCCATTAATTCGGCCGCTTTATCTAGGGTGTCATTAATATTCTCGCCATTTGCGTGGGCATATAATGTGACACCTTTTCGGCTTTTCCCGCCGAGTAATTGATACACAGGCAAGTTAGCAACTTTGCCTTTTATATCCCATAGCGCCATATCAATTGCCGCTATGGCGGCCATGTTAACCGCGCCTTTGCGCCAATAAACACCTTTGTAAAGATATTGCCAAATGTCTTCAATATTGTGTGGGTCTCTGCCTTTCAAACAAGGGGCTAGGTGTTCTTGAACATAAGTGGAGACGGCCATTTCTCGGCCATTTAAAGTACCGTCTCCAACGCCATAAATGCCAGTGTCAGTGGTTATCTTTACGGTAACGAAATTGCGTCCAGGGTTGCAAACGAACACTTCTACATCTTGTATTTTCACTTCGGGATCTCTAATTTTTACGAAAAATGCCATGACGAATAAATAAGTTAGCACAATATAGTGTTAACTAATGCAATAAATTACACATATTTTTAACATTGCAAGTTAGGAAGAGTCATGTTCCCCAAGAATAGTGGAACATGGTTTACATACGTTAGTTACAGTGGCTTTAGAGTCTGATTGCCTAGCTTACGGGGAAGTATTGTGAGTTTTATCTTTAATACATTAGCGCGATGAATCGCGCCAATGATACTTGGGATAATAAAGATTCAAAAGTGGTACACGCAACTAGACGATTAACGTCTAAATTGCGTAACCAAAGCTTCTTGATTTGATAGTTTTTCAATGAGTTCAAAAGACAATGAATTAGCGATCTGACTGCTATTTTCACATGACACTATAATTTCGTTTATACGAACTACATTATTATTAATTTGC
>CAYUZL010000051.1:0-4300 GCA_964449725.1 uncultured Alteromonas sp.
GTGATATTACTTATATCCATCAGTGCTTGGCGAAACTGTTTACCCAGCCCCCCCACATAACGGGAAATTGCGCCTTGTGAAAATCCCGTTAAAAAATCCACTGCTGCGGCAAACCCTAATGCACCAGAAAGGTTTGGGCTACCGGCTTCAAAACAATGTGGCGCTTCGCGAAACTGGATCTGTTGGCCATTAACTGATTCAATGCTGCCGCCTCCCAATAATAAGGGAGACATTTCCAGTTGCCGCTGAGTCTTTATATAAAGCGCACCTATCCCTTCAGGCCCATACATTTTATGCGCAGAAAAAGCTAAAAAATCACACCCCAGGGCCTTTACGTCTATAGCAGAATGAGACACCGATTGAGCAGCATCAATTAATGTATAAATGCCATTAGCACGGGCTTTATCACATATATCTTGTATAGGTATTTCGCCACCCAGCACGTTTGAACAATGTGTTAGCGCAATTAAAAACGTAGTGCCATCCCACAATTCCGCTTGGTCTAATTGCAAATTCCCTTTGGTATCTATTTCGATAATTTTGAGTTCACAGCCTGTTTCTTTACACAACTGAAGCCAAGGTAAGTAATTAGCGTTGTGCTCCATTTGGCTGATCCAAATCTTATGACCGGGTTTAATCTTTGGTTTCGCCCAACCTAAGGCAACGTAATTAATCGATTCTGTACACGACTTAGTAAAAACAAGCTGACCCGCTGGTGCATTTATGAATTGCGCAACCTTATGCCTTGCAGCTTCGTATGCACTAGATGCAGCTTCGCTCAGCGGATAACTTCCTCGATGAACTGGAGCACAAAAGTGACGATAGCCTTGAGTAATAGCGTCAATAACCGAATCAGGTTTCTGGCTTGTCGCAGCCGTGTCTAAATAGTGATAACCCGAACTCCGATAATCACTAAATTGAGTAATGGCTTGGGTATATACATCTTGGCTCACTTTGGCCATTATTTATTCGCCATACTAATGACTTGAGCTATATGTTGCTTTTCGTCAATTTTCATTAAATTCCCCGTTGCTTCTCGGCGATGCATAACCACTTCAGCAATTACACTTAGCGCAATTTCTTGTGGCGTTCGAGCGCCAATATCAACACCAGCAGGGGTACTAATGTAGCTATTATCTAGTTGTTCGGGTGACACCTCTCGTAAGTACTCTAAAACTAATTTAGCGCGCTTTTTACTGGCAACTAGAGCAATATATTTTGCCCCAGATTGCAGTGCTTGTGTCATCGAAAGATGATCGCCTTTATGTTGTGTCGCAATAATCACAAAATCTTCATTGCTAGGCTGAAGTTGGCTATAGTTCAAGTCATCGTTGATAATGGTATGGGCATCAGGGTATTGTTCAAAACTTGCTGTAGTGTCGTTAATGATCACTTCCAGCCCAACAAGGTTACCTAACATTGAAAGGCTTTTAACTATTTCTCCGTGTCCAATTAACCAAAGTTTAGGCTTGGGAATATAGGGCTCAACATACACACTCATCGCTCCTCCACAAGGCATACCTACGCCTAGCATTTCATCGTCTAAATCAATATCAAACACTCTTGTTTCTCTAGCATTTAATGCTTCTAATGACTGAAAACAGGTTTCCGACTCTGCACACCCTCCGCCAATCCAACCAAAAATAACCTCACCTTCACTGTTAATAACCGCTTTAGAACCAGTTTTAGCCGAGACTGACCCGTGGTTACCCACTACCGTTGCCACAACAAAATGTTGCCTTTCATCAATGAGTTGCTGAATTAATTGCTGTATAGATTGGATCATAAAACACTTACCTCTGTCACCGCTTCATGGCCAAGTAACTCTTTGACTTCTATTGCGGTGTCTAAATCGCAAGTGTAGTGATTGCTGAAGACTTCGAAACGCATTACTTTTTTAGGGTAACGATCAATCAATTTTCGACACCCTAAACGTATACCGTCACTGTCTACGGCGAGCGCTTGCTCTGCGGAAAGAACGATTGGATTACCACGCTCTCCTTGATAATAAGGCACTAACATACTTTTTTCTGATTGTTCCCCAAAACCGTTTAACAGCTGTTGAATGTCATTTGCAGTTAGCAAAGGCTGATCACTCAATCCAACCAACACGGTTTTTACCTTTTCTGGAAGTGCCTTTAATCCACAACGAATAGAGGTTATTTGGCCATTACGATACTCTTCATTAAAGACAATCTTTACATCCAAGCCTGCCAATGCGTTACGAACCCGATCTTGCTGGTGACCAACGACTATAATAATAGAACCAATACCCGCTTCAGCATATTGTTCAGCAACGTGGCGTATCATTGGCTTGTTATCTAAAGGTATAAGCAATTTATTAATATCACCCATGCGCTTTGATAATCCCGCAGCCAAAAGCACTGCACTGGTATCAGGGAACGCCATTTATTCTTTACTCCCACAACATGACGAAACAGTCGTCTGCACTGTCGCTTCAATATTGTTTTTAGGGGGAACATAGGGTGTTTTATTCTTTAACGACACCACCTTTGCCATAATCGACAAGGCGATTTCAGCCCCGCTTGAGGCCCCAATATCCATTCCCGCTGGCGAAATAATATTTTCGACAGCATGGGAACATGCTCCTGACTGTATAAGCTTCTGTTTTAATGCCGTTATTTTTTTATGACTTGCCACAAACAAAACATGTTCAATTTTGTCCGCCAACGCCTGCGATAAGGCCTCGAAATCCCCTTTTCCTTGCGTTGCAACAACCGCTATTTTCGCAGGTAACACGTTGTTACTGCTAGGTTCCAGTTCTTCACGCCAATCTAAATGAAAATTTAGCTCACCTGCGTAATTCACAATACTATTAGCAACGGGAGTGTTGCCGTATAAGCGAAGCACCTGCTGATTAGCAATAGGCTCCAAAAAAATATCTATTGTGCCTTCACTCGGACATGTCGATGGATAACATTCTCTATCGGTAACAAATGCGTGTTCTGGGCATATTCTGATAAGACATTGTGCATTGTCTTTTAATAATTTAGGTGCAATAGACTGAACCACTGACTGACAACAACCACCGCCAACCCAGCCTTTAATATCGCCATTCTCGTCAATTAACGCCTTGTCTCCTACCCGTGCTGACGTTGAATTTTCTGTATAAATAACACTGGCCAACATATGTGGTGAGTGAGAATGAATGGCCTCTACTAATAAGGAGTAAATACACTGATTATTTAACATAAGAAAAAGACCTAGGATTCACAATAGATGCGCTATTTGTCATCAAGGCTGTCAGCTCTCTTAAACAATTAAGGTTATGCACGGGTAATAACTTATCAATATAAGGCATGGCTGCTTTTAGCGCTGACGTTTCCACTTGGTAGTTCGCATCTTTTAACAAAGGCGACAGCCAAAAAACATGTTTGTATTGCTTTTTTAACGTACTGAGTTGTTTTGCCAAAGCCGTCGGCGGATCGGTATCAAGGCCATCACTATGAATAATAAAGTGGTGATTTGAGCGCTTACTCACTATTCCTCGTTTACGTAACATTGCAATACAATGCGCAATACGCGTACCGCCACCCCACGTTTTACTCAATAATTCTAATTGCTGCTTAATTTTTTCTACGCGGTTATCTCGTAACGCAGCTGAGATATCAATAAGCTTAGTATTAAAAATAAACACACGAGTTTCCGGTAACGCTTTAATCATCGTCAGTGCATAAATCAGAAACGCATCGCTGTAACCTGACATTGAACGACTAACATCAATAAGTAATGTGAATCGGGGTAACACTTTTGGCTTACGAACCCAAACGAGTTCAATTAAGTTACCCCCATTTTTAACATTACTTTGTATACTTTTTCTTAAATCTATCCGTTCACCTTTGGATGACTGCTGTGTTTTACGCAACTTTCTGGCCAAGGATTTAATTAATTGCCTGCAACTTTCAGAAAAATCACGTTGCATTTTTTCGTCATCTAAAAATGCAAAATCAATGTCTTTATTCACCTCTTTCGCCGACGCAACATCTGCACGAGACTGGCTACTAGTCGCTTCATTTTGAGTACTATCTACTTTCGCATTATGCCCTTGGCTACTTTGTGCAGTTCCTTCTTGCAATGCATTAATGGAGGTTTTTGCTGGTTGAGGCGAGCGCTTAACCATTGCCATTTTGGGTTTACGTAGCCAAAAGTCACAATAAATTTGGTCAAAATTACGCCATTGTTCACTGTTTTTGCAGAGTAAAGTGCGCAACGAATGTTGTAAATGCAACTTAACACTAAAATCATTATTCGCCAGCAGCTGCTGCGCTATCACTTGAGA
>CAYUZL010000052.1:0-3972 GCA_964449725.1 uncultured Alteromonas sp.
ACCCTCTATTTAGAACAAAACAACCTTAAAAATTTGAGAGCATAATTGAAAACAATCATTAGTATCTTATCGATAATACTTATTTTAGTGGGTTTAGTTTCTATGGTGACTCCCATTCCTGGTGGTGCAATTTTGATTTCAGGGGGGCTAACTATGTTGATTTGCGCGAGTCCAACAGCACAATATTGCGTTATGTGGATTAGAGCGAAAATCAATTGGGTGAATAAAATGGTATTTTGGCTGGAGAAGTCAATTGGTCCTCGTATCAAGGTTGTTGGCGAAGCTCTAGGAAAAACACACCCTCCAGAAAATGGAACATTACTTAGCCATCGTGACTTTATTCAGGAACACTTAAAAGAAAAAGAGCCGAGTTAGCTTTACCCAATACGGTGTGTTTAGTGTCTTTCGGAAAGCGATTTGACTTGCTTTACAAATGGGATGAAGCAGAGTTTAGTGAGCCCGGCGCAGCAGCTAAAACTATTGGTATGGGCTTTATTGCTGCAGGCTTTTTCAGTCTGTTGGCGAGTGTCTTATGGCATTGTCAATTTATACCGAGTAACTCATTATTGTTTTTTGGCATATCTGCCAATACTGTTAGTAGTATTCATCACCATTAAGCATATAAACAAAAATTACGTACGTAGTGACTTATAACAAAGCGCTAAAATTCACTCACTTTGTTCGCTGGGACTTGTGTTCGATGACTTTACCATTCGCTATATACTTCACTAGCTGACAGGCAACGGTTGACATAAAGTCGCCCTAAGCAGTTCACAACATTCACAAGTAAAAAGGTCTTGCCTCAACAAATTGCATGTTCAAGCTCTCGTTTGTTTTGTCATTCACGGGCCAAAGTCAAAATCTCTTTGGATGGTGTAGTCGTCAATTACTGAGGTTTGTACGGGTTCGAAAATCGGCGGGGCTCGACATAAGCGAGGGCTGTTCTTACCACGCTGTGAAGCAGTCACTTCTGCTCTCACCCAGTTTCACAGTTTCGTGGCTGTCAGCAAACACCTCAGCGCGCATATTAAAACCACCTATTTGCGCTAATTGGCTCTAGATATTAAACGTATAAAAGGCATGAAACTATGAGAAGAAGCTTGTTTTTACGCCAAACCTGTCTAAACTGACAATCATGTCATAAGTGAGTATTGTAACCATGATAAAGCAGGTATTGACGTCTGGCGAAGCAGCCAAAATTTGTGGTGTCAATTTTAGAACAATTCTTAGATGGATTGAAAAAGGCTTACTAAAAGCTCACAAACTACCCGGACGAGGAGATACCAGAATACAAGTTGAAGACCTTGTTACTTTCCTCAACGAAAACGACATGCCGGTGCCTATCGATCTCTCACCAAAAAACAAAATTCTCATTGTAGATGACGACCATTCTATGACTTCGTCTATACAGCGTATGTTAAAGTTAAAAGGGTTCGACACTCGGATTGCTAATAACGGTTTCGAAGCGGGTACTGCAATGGGGATATTTCAACCTCATTTAATTACCTTAGATTTAAAAATGCCAGGGCTAAACGGATTCGAAGTTATTAAGCACATACAACAGAATTTCAAAATTAAGCCCAAAATTTTGGTCATTTCTGCATCTTCACAACAAGATTTAGAAGAATCCATTTTATTAGGCGCAGACATGGCTATTGAAAAGCCGTTTGAAAATGAAGACATGCTTGAAAGATTGAGCAGCCTACTGCATTAAATTACACGTTAACGTTTTTTTATTTTTTACGCCCAAATTCATTTTAATTTCGTTACGCTAACAAACCCTATCTACTCTTTCTAAAACCATTGCAACGCACTGTCACTGTTACTTTTATTCTCCATTATTGGTAATCCCAACTACAATATTAGTGGTCTCTTTGCGCACTTATTTTAATAAATGTACAAAATATAAACCAAATAAACCTGTCTAACCTGTCATTTACGACTATCATGTATAATAAGTGAGTTGTGAGGATGAAATTATGCAGTATACAAAACGTGCTTATTTGATGTTATTCGGCAGTGTCGCATTTGCGTCATCGGCATTTGCTGAATGGAATGACAATGCAAGGATCGCAATAGATTTTAGTTCAAGAACATTACATAAATTTGAGATGGACGAAACAGCTTTCATACACGCCGCAGGTATCGACAGCCACAAGGTATTTTCAAATAAATCCGGAGATTGGGGGACTTTAACGGGGCAACTCTATTTAGCTCGTATCGACAACCTCACACCACGTCCCGGTTTTTTTAAAGATGATCACGACTGGGAACTAACCTACCGTATTTTTAACCTCAACATTACAGCTTTGCCAGGCGATTTACCCAATTTTAAGATAGGGCATATCGAGCTTCCCTTTGGTATTGAGCACACGATTGATACCAATGGGACATTTAGAGACTACAACCTTGCTCGCAACTTAGGCGTAAAAGCGGATTGGGGAATTGGATTAAATAAACAGTACGAGGACTGGGAATACGAATTCACGCTAACGACTGGCGGTGGTCAGAGTTTAGACCGTGGAGATGGTTCTTATATTGCAACTGGGCGCGTTGCTACCAACCGTGATAATAATTTAATTTTTGGATTGTCTCTTTATCAAGCTGAGCTATCAGACATAGAAAGAGATAGAGCAGCAATCGATATCCAATACTTTCAAGGATTATGGGGCACCTTTTTTGAACTAGCCGTAGGAAGTAAGGGCACAACTGATCAATTAGATGGATTGTTAGAGGTTAACTGGCGTAATCCAACAGAGAGTTGGTTTATCTACAGTCAATTACAATACTTTTCTGAAGATCGTTTGCTAAGCTCTAATCAGGAAGCAACAAGTTTAATCGTAGGCGTTCGATATTTTCCCGACAACAAGTGGGATATCAGTGCCAACCTTAATCACGACATCGACCAGTTTGACGAAAAGCAACAAGACACTCGTCTTGGTATACAGATTCGATATAGATTTTAGGAGAATGATAATGAAGAACTTTAGCTACAAACTCATACAAATTGTAACGATGTTAAGCGTCACGGTGTTTGCTAGTCTCCAAGCAAACGCGGAAGCGTTCTGCGCACTGAGAGATCCCGTTTCGAGTATAAATAAACTCTTCCCTAACGCCACAAACCACAAATCAATTGTTCGTTCAATTGACGAAACAACAAGACAGCAGGTAAGCGAAGAATTTCCGCAATTACCACTTCACTTTGGAGAACTCGGGCGCCATACCTTATACATAGCAATGAATGGTGATAAAGCCATTGGAATGGTCCATGTTCGTTCAGAGCAAAGCCCTTGGGGACTGGTGGAAATAGCGTGGGCAATGAACATGGACATGACAGTGAGAGATTTCACTTTCCAACGCTGTAGAAACAAGCAAAAAAAATTACTCACCACTGCTGATTTTAAATTACAGTTTATGGGCAAGTCTTTTGATGAACTAAAACAGTTGTATAACACAGAGACAAACAGCGGGAGTCCTGAATTTTTAAACATGTCTGGAGGCGCGGATGAGTTGGCAAACGTGGTTTTAAAATGTGGCATTAAAACTCTATTGGTGACGCGCTTGGCATGGCAAGAAGACATTGCGAAGATCACAAATGCCTCTTTATTACGAAGCCTCAACAAACCGTATTCAATTGAGCTTAGTTTGATAGACAACGTGATGGACAAAAAAGCGCAGAACAGGCTATTAACTGTGACGGGGACAGATAATTTGGGTATTTCAAGGGGATCGGTTCAAGCGTTCAAAGTTACCAACGACCAAGCCGAAACAGTCGCTTTACTCTACAAAGGTTCGTCAAAACTGGGAAATAGCCAGGTTGTTCTTTCTTGGCTACTTGATATGCAAGGCAAGGTTATATCGGTCAATGCCGATACAACTTGGCCTTCCCAAGAAGTAAAAGAACTCTTTATGGAAACCCAAACACGCCCGTTTTTGAACATCGACCAATGCGGTAATAGAGCAGAATTATAC
>CAYUZL010000053.1:0-2546 GCA_964449725.1 uncultured Alteromonas sp.
TGGTTACACCGGCCGAACTTCCTATAGGATTGCTGACTTCAGCGTTAGGCGTGCCTTTTTTCCTTAGCTTAATTTTACGAGAAAAAAGGAAATTTAGTTATGATTAATTGCAACGATATTCACTATCAAATCAATGGAAACTTAATTTTAGACTGTGTTTCTTGGCGTGTAGAGCCCGGTAAAATAAACACAATACTAGGTGCAAATGGTGCGGGAAAATCGAGCCTGTTTAAAGCAGCCCTAGGATTAGTCTCCCCCCAAAAAGGCAAAGTAATATTCGACAAACAGCCCTTACATAAATGGAATGGCGAAGAACTCGCCAAACGACGTGCCTACATGTCTCAAACCAATATGATTCCATTTTCAATTCCTGTGTACGAGTATCTATCACTCGCACGGCTGCACTTTATTGAAAGCCAAAATGAAACCAACAAAGCTGTTGAAACCATTATTGAACTGCTTAATCTGAATGCCCTAGCCCAAAAAAACATTGATCAACTGTCTGGTGGAGAATGGCAACGCGTAGACTTAGCACGAACTTGGTGCCAGCTCCTTAATGAACAACAATTTTCCAATACTGTACTCATGCTCGACGAGCCAGCCTCAGCATTAGATATACACCAAACTCAGCAACTCTATCAACGCTTAGCAGATTATGTATCTTTAGGCGGCACAGTTGCTGCAATAGAGCATGATATAAATACTGCCGCTCGTTATAGCGACAATTTACTGCTTTTAAAGAAAGGTCGTGTACTTACACAAGGCCCAATAAGTTGTACGTTCACCACAGACAATATAAACACTTGTTTTGACGTAAAAGGTGAAGTCGCATTGAATAGCACACATAACACCTTGTCTTTTATCATTTAACTGATAAGTCACATTATTTACTGGTAAAATTTACTTTAATCGACTTAAATTAAACATAATTTAAACCTTTATATAAAAACGTATACATTTGTAATTTCGTCTAATTATATAATTCAACGACACGATCAACGTATCGGTTGTCTAATTTTGGCGAATAAACAAGGAATATCGGTGACACAGACAAAATTAATTATATTGGCGGTACTATTGATGGGTTTTATAAATACGGCCCATGCACAAAGTACTCCAACAGAATTTGCCGAGTTAAGCTTAGAAGATTTGCTCAATGTAAACATTCAAGATTCAGAGTACGGAGACCCAAATTTTAAACAGTGGAGTGTTGCATACCAATTCAAAGTAGCTGAGTTTGAAGGCTACTTAGATGGAGACACAAAACTCTCTCGAGATGAAGTTTTATTTAGCCCTGGCTTAGAAGAAAGAACCAACAATAATTTCCCTGTAGTGCCAACAGTAATTGACCAATATGCGCACATATTACGTGTTGGATACCATGTTTCCAACAACCTACAAGTAGCAATTAGTATTCCTTATATTATTCAAGAAACCGATCACATTAGTTCTGTCGAGGGGTTTGAACGTTTTTTACTTCGTTCAGAAGGCTTAGGTGACACTGTATTGTCAACCAGCTATAAATTGTTCAGCAATGACGTTTACAATTGGCAAATATCAGGTGGTATTAGCTTTCCCACGGGATCAATTGATGAAGAAGGTGACACCCCCAGAGGCCCTGGAGATCAGCAGCTTCCCTACACTATGCAGTTAGGCTCAGGTACTTTCGACTTTCCATTGAGCCTTGGATTTGAAACGAAAGGTGAACATTCGTTATCAGTGAATTTATCAGCAATGCTCCGAACAGGAAGAAACGACAGAAATTATAGACTCGGAAATAACTATGACATTCGAACACGTTATAACTATCGTGCTAGCGAAGCGCTAAGTGCGTTTGCGGGCTTAGAAATTGGCTATTCCGAAGCTATCCATGGACAAGACGATGAATTAATCGTAGCGGGCGATTTCCCTTACCCCGCTAGCATAACCAATCCAGCATTGTTTGGGGGAAAGAAAATCAGTATAAACACAGGACTGAGTTGGAAAGCATCTAATTCCTTTAAATTGTCTGGCGATTTCAGTCGCCCCGTCTATCAGAACTTAAATGGCCCTCAAATTCGTGAATTATGGCGTGCTGGCATACAGCTTTCCATTCTTTACTAGGCTTTTCGATGCGCTTGCTTGTAATCTTAATCGCTTTTTCACTCCTATCTTTTTATTCGCATGGGAGCGCATCTCTTGACCGGGTCGATAAAGTAAAAGCAGCTTATCTATTCAATTTCACCAAATTTATCAGTTGGCCCAAAAATCATAACCATTTGACTTCTCTTGTTTTTTGCATGCAAACTGATCAGCAGTTTCTTTCCTTCTTCTCCGAAATTGTCAACAATCGTCCAATAGGTTCAGAAAAAATGATGATTTCTGCTGTTCATTTATCTCAAGCTACAAAGTGTGACTTAGTCTACATTACAGAGCCTTTAGAAGATAACACAGTAGCGTTAACTAATGCGGTTGTGATACAAAACGAAAACGGGCAGCATCTGCCTTCAGCGGTTTTTGTATTATTTGAGCGAAAGAATAAATTGCGCTTTGACATTGATTTAGAT
>CAYUZL010000054.1:0-5284 GCA_964449725.1 uncultured Alteromonas sp.
CACCACTAATCCTGCCATTAAATGTAACTTAAAGACGCTAACACTGCGATGTCGTGAGTGTTCGATTTAATAAATGTTCTTCAATTGGTCATTTATCATCTCAATAATAAACCTTTTTGAGAGTATTGCTCTATCCTATAACGACATCGCTTTTGCCTTCATAATTTTGCTCAAATACCCTTTATCGCCAATGGGATCTGAAGTGGCAATTTGAAGAAGCATAGAAACATCAGACACTTTTAAATAAATTCAAACTATTCTGATAGCACCAGTCAAGTTTGAAAGAGTAAATTAAAAGCATACTATTTATCTTGACTAGATCAGATAATTTAGACCATCTTAGTGTACAAACTTTATTATCCCATCACAACTAAACCACCTGCCCAGCAGCCCACCCGCTACTCCATGCCCACTGGAAGTTATAACCGCCTAACCAGCCCGTTACGTCCACCACTTCACCAATGAAATAAAGGCCTTCTACGTTTCTTGCCATCATGGTTTTGGACGATAACGCTTGTGTGCTAACACCACCTAATGTCACTTCTGCGGTTCTATAGCCTTCGGTGCCGTTAGGTTTAATATTCCAACTGTGTAATGTTGATGCTATTGCCTTTAGTTCTGAATCTTGATGTTGACGCATGGGTTTGTTTTCCCAGCCGTGTCGCGCCATTAACATTGCACTCATGCGTTTTGGGAACACGTGAGACAAACACGTAGTGAGTAATGCATCTTTACTTTCATTTCGCCATTGTTGAACAAGTTGGTCGGTATCGTGATTGGGGAGTGTATTGATGTGAATGGCCTCTCCGGCCTGCCAATAACTTGATATTTGCAGCATAGAAGGGCCGCTTAGCCCTCTGTGGGTAAACAGCATATCTTCTTTAAATTCAGTATCTGCAGTGCTCACATTCACTTCTAAAGAAACGCCGCTGAGTTCAGCGAAATCGGTTTTATCGTGGTCGTGTAAGGTAAAAGGCACTAGTGCCGCTTGGGTTGGCTCTACAGATAAACCAAATTGTTCCGCAATTTTGAAGCCAAAGGGGGTTGCACCCAACTTAGGCATGCTTAGCCCTCCGGTTGCAATAACTAAGGATTCACACTGATAAAGACCTTGAGAGGTTGTAAGAGAATAACCATTCTTATTTTTTTCTACTGCAATAACCTCGCACTGGGTCGTAATCAGTACACCTGCGTTATCACATTCAGAAGTGAGTAATTTTACAATGTCTTTTGCTGAATCATCACAAAATAACTGGCCTAAGGTTTTTTCGTGATACGCAATAGCGTATTTTTCAACTAAGGCGATAAAATCCCATTGGGTATATCGGCTTAACGCCGATTTACAGAAATGGGGGTTTTGACCTAAGAAGTTTTCATGACTGGTAAACATGTTAGTAAAGTTACAGCGGCCACCACCAGACATAAGTATTTTACGTCCAATTTTTTTAGCGTGGTCTATCACTTCTACTCGTCGCCCTCTGGCGCCGGCTTGAGCCGCACAAAACAAGCCTGCAGCGCCCGCGCCAACAACAATGACATCACGCTGCTTTGGCGCGTTAACGGAGTTTGTATGTTGCAATTGTATTTTTATCTATAGTGAATCAAGTAAGGTTTTAGCGTCGCTAATTTCAAAGCGGCCGGCATCATCTATATTTAGAATTTCCACTTCACCATCGTTAACGACCATAGAGTAACGCGTGGAACGTTCTCCACCGAAAATACCGGTATCCATCTCCATGCCTATAGATTTGGTGAAGCTACCGTTGCCGTCACTTACCATTAAAATATCTTCAGCGCCTAGAGCTTTGCCCCATGAATCCATAACATAAACATCGTTTACGGATAAACAAATAATGCGATCAATACCTTTGCTTTTTAACGCGCTAGCTAGCTCAATGAAGCCCGGTAAATGAGTTTGAGAACAGGTTGGCGTAAACGCGCCAGGAACGGCAAAAAAGGCGACTTTTTTACCACCAAATAAATTTTGGGTTCTGGGGTTAGTCATTTTGCCATCTTCCAAAACGCTGAATGTCATTTCGGGTAAAGTTACTCCAACTTCAAGCATAGTCGTCTCCTGTTTAGCCTGTTAAATACACGTCGAATCTGTGTTTTTTGCTGTCTATTGTTAAATTAGGCTTTTGGTTATTAAGTGGCTCAGCAGTGTTGGGCCGTTTTACTACTACCCGCTTTTTTGCCACTTTCATCGCAGCATTGAAAAGCGCATCGGCATCGGGATCATGCCCGAGTAATCGCTGGAATAATTGCATTTCTTTTTTTACCAGTGCCGATTTTTTTCTGTGCGGGAACATAGGATCTAAATATACAACATCTGGTAAATTTAGCCCTTTATTCTTCAAATCTTTTTCGTTTAACGTGTGAATACTGTCATCGCAATAAAGACTGAGGTTACTGCGTAAATCCGACGAAAGTTGCTGTAACTGGCGTAAGCCGTCAGCCAAAATAACGGCCACCGCAGGGGATCGTTCAAGCATAGTCACCTGACAACCAAAATTCGCCATAACCATTGCGTCTCTTCCTAAACCTGGGGTTGCGTCAATAACATTACATGGCCCTTGTTTGTTGCCAATAGCACGCATGATTAACTCAGATTTAGCGCCACTTTTCTTTAATCTATATTGCATTTCTGGCGATACAAATTCGGCTTTTACTGGCGCTTGTTTAGGAGTGGAAGTGTCACACAACCCCGCACCGGAATTATCTATATTTAAGTAAATTCCTGTACCTGGTAAGTCAGGCAAAAGCATAATGTTAAATTCTGCCGCCATACCTTTAGAGGCGTCACGAATATCTGCATTTGCTGAGTTATGAATAAACATGCCACGAAATACACTAGGCTTGTCCATATTGTTCCTTTGCTCCAATCCAACGTTGTATAAGTGCTTCAGCTTTAGGTTTATGATTTTGCCACATTGATTGCGCGATTGACTGGGACATGGGGATAAGCTCAGTGTCGCGGACTAAGTCAGCAATACGCATATCCGCTAATCCCGTTTGCCGGGTACCCATTAGCTCCCCCGGGCCGCGAATTTCCAAATCCATTTGAGCGATATAAAAGCCGTCAGTGGAATCCCGTAACACACCTAGCCGCTTAGTTGCAGTTTTGGATAACGGGCTTTGATACATAAGCACACAATGGCTTTCTGTTGCTCCTCGACCTACACGGCCTCGTAGCTGATGCAATTGCGCAAGCCCTAAACGTTCAGGGTTTTCAATAATCATTAAGCTGGCATTGGGCACATCAACGCCCACTTCAATGACAGTTGTCGCCACAAGTAAATCCAGTTCGCCAGACTTAAAGCTATCCATCAAGGTTTTCTTTTCGTCTGCTTTTAGCCTGCCGTGCACTAAACCTATTTTGCAATCAGGTAACGCCGTAGCGAGTATAGTTGCGGTGTCTTCAGCCGCTTGGCTTTGTAAGAATTCTGATTCTTCTATTAATGTACACACCCAATAGGCTTGTCTGCCTTGCACTTTACACGCTTGATGAACACGCTCAATAACATCGCCTCTTCGGCTATCTGGCAGTGCCACAGTTGTCACTGGCGTTCTGCCAGGAGGAAGTTCATCAATGATTGAGGTGTCTAAATCTGCATACGCAGTCATGGCTAATGTTCTGGGAATCGGCGTGGCAGTCATAATAAGTTGATGGGGATAACACCCTTGCTGTTCGCCTTTATCTCGTAAAGCCAGTCGTTGGTGCACACCAAAGCGGTGCTGTTCATCTACAATGACAAGGGCTAAATTTTTGTATTCCACCGCGTCTTGAAATACCGCATGGGTTCCCACTAAAAGGCTTATATCACCTTCTTTAAGGGCTTTTATTGTTTCTTTTCTAGTTGACCCTTTTTGTTTCCCCGACATCCACCCCACGGTGATCTGTAATGGGTTAAACCAATCTTCGAAATTCTTTGCGTGTTGTTCTGCCAGTAACTCAGTAGGAGCCATTAGAACAACTTGGTAACCCGCAGCAATTGCATGTAATGCCGCCATTGCCGCAACCAGTGTTTTGCCTGAACCCACGTCGCCTTGTACAAGACGCATCATAGGATAGGGTTTGGCTAAATCCGTTTGAATATCTTGGGTAACTCTTTGCTGTGCACCTGTTGGGGAAAAAGGTAATGAATCTAAAAAGCGGTTCAACAGGCTGTTATTCTTTGTATCAAGTGCAAAGCCCGGTTGCACTTTCACTTGATCCCTTAATTTCAACGTACTCATATGATGAGCGGCAAGCTCTTCCAGAATCAAACGTTGCTGTGCAGGATGCTTACCTTCATCGAGCAAAGACAAATTAACATCGGGTTGAGGCCGGTGTACCGTGGTGAGCGCATCGATAAGTGACATTTGAGTGTCGTACATTCCTTCTGGAATAAGATCCTGCAAACGACCTTTGGCTAACATACCAAGCGCTTCTTCAGTGAGCCCTCTTAACGTCCCTTGCCTTACCCCTTCTGTGGTTGGATAAACCGGTGTTAGGGATTCTTCAACATGCTGATTAGCATCGTCGAGCAAACGATACTCAGGATGCATCATTTCTAAGCCATTTTTGCCTGTTTTTATTTCACCAAAGCAACGTATTAAATTACCTGGCGTCATGGCTTCTCGTTGTGGTTGGCCAAAATGAAAAAACCGCAACGTAATCGCACTAGACCCATCTTGCAAACGCACAACTAACATGCGGCGTTTACCGTATTGAATATTCGCGCTGGTAATTTCACCTTGAATAGTACAGTGCATACCGGCACGGGTATCGTTCAAAGTATAGATTCGGGTGCGATCTTCATATCTGGCAGGTAAATGAAATAGAACATCCTGCACAGTAAAAAGATGTAATTTTGCTAGTTTTTCAGCAACTTTAGCGCCCACCCCCTTTAACTGAGTAACGGGCGCCCGTGCAAGATATTGAGACGGGGGCACCGACTATTTCAGCGCCTTTGCGGCTGCAAGAATAAGGGTTTCAGAGGGTCTTTGTCTGTAGTTTGGATTAACATAACTGAAGTTTACTGAGCCAGCCTTGTCTACAATAAAGATTGCGGGCGCAGGTAATACGGCTTTTCCGTTACTATTAAGTGTTAAGTTAAAACCCCGTTCACTATATCGTGATGTAGTAGCATCATCTAGCGTAAAACCGACGCCAAAACCCTGAATCGCTTCTAGGTTTTTATCTGAAATCAGTGTGACTGCAAATTCAGTTTCTAATTTTTGTTGTTGCAAACGCTCAGGAGATTCAGGTGAAATGGCCAAAACTTGATAGCCTAAATCAACC
>CAYUZL010000055.1:0-4183 GCA_964449725.1 uncultured Alteromonas sp.
CTTAATTATTCCTAATTAAGTATTTATCCAGAAATGAAAAAAGAGGCAGGACGCCTCTTTTCTATTTTAAAAAGAGACTTAATTACTATTACTCATAGAACGTCTTCTCTTCTTCAGCCATAGCCACTAGGCATTCTGCCGGTCTAAATTTCTCATCCAATGTGTCCGCAAAATGATTCAATGTTTCTACTACATTGTCGATGCCTAATGCGTCCATATAGCGAAATGGTCCACCGAGAAAAGGAGGAAAACCTATGCCGAAAATTGCACCAATATCGCCATCTCTAGGGCAACGAATTACCGCCTCATCTAAGCATCGAGCTGCCTCATTGAGCATCATCATTACACAACGTTCTGCCACTTTTTCACTGCTCAGTGCTTTTTCAGGTGTCACCGACAAAAGGGAATAAATGGATTCATCAACGTCTTTACCCGGCTTTTTGCCACTGTATGAATAAAAACCTCGTTTATTCTTTTTCCCTTTTCTATCGTCAGCTAAGACCTTGTCAAACGCTGAAGGCGCATTAAACCTCTCACCGAACTCGTTCACTAAAATAGGAATGATTTTGGTTCCTACATCGATACCCACTTCATCAAGCAATTTTACAGGGCCTACAGGAAAACCAAATTTTACCAAGGATTTGTCAATATGCTCAATAGGCTCGCCTTCAAGGAGTATTACCGCAGCTTCGTTCATATAAGGAGCTAGAATACGGTTTACATAAAAGCCAGCGCCGTCCTTTACCACAATCGGAGTCTTACCTTGTTTTTTGGCAAACGCCACTGTGGTAGAAATGGTCTCATCAGAGGTTTTATCAGTTGCTATCACTTCAGCAAGTGGCATTTTATCTACTGGTGAAAAGTAATGTAATCCAATGACATTTTCAGGACGATCGGCTTTTGCTGCAATATCTGCAATTGGAATTGATGACGTGTTTGATGCGAAGATAGTCGACTCACTACAGTGCGTTTCAACATCATTAACCATAGTTTGTTTTAAGCCAACATCTTCAAATACAGCCTCAACAATAATATCTGCGTCTTGCATGCCACGGTAATCTAAAGTGCCCGTTAACATATTCATTTGTTTTTGCATTAGCGACTTTTTAATAAAACGTTTCTTCACTTTTTTATTTAATAAGTCGTAACTATATTTCATCGCATTGGCAATGCCTTCTGGACGAATATCTTTTATTCGTGCAGGCACACCCGCTTTTGTTGCAGTAACAAACGCAATCCCACCGCCCATTAGACCACCACCAAGCACACCTACTTTGTGTACAACCTTAGGGTCAACATTGGCAACGCCATGTTCTTTTTTCATTTCCGTCGTGGCAAAGAAAATATTACGTAATTCTTTTGATTCTGGTGTCATAACTAACTCACCAAAACTCTGTGCTTCATGGCGCAATCCAGCAAGGATACCGCTTTTAATTCCGCGCTCAATAACCTCGATAATTTTTGTTGCCGCAGGGTAATTACCTTTGGTTTTAGCTAATGTTTGCTCCCGCGCTTTTTTGAACATGATATCGCGGCCAAATCCAGTTTGTTCTAGTACTTTATTCACCATTCCTTTTTGTGGCTTAGCACGATCAGGTTTACTTTTAAGAGCAAATTTTTCTGCTACATCCACTAACACAGTCAAAGGCACCATATCGTCCACTAAGCCAAGTTTTTTAGCTTGTTTTGGACGCTTTGAAGACCCTGTTAACATCATTGTCATTGCGGGCTGAATGCCCACAAGAGCAGGTAAACGCTGGGTTCCTCCGCTACCTGGAAGCAAGCCCAATTGAACTTCAGGCAAACCTAGCTGAGTCGTATCGCTATCACTACACACTCTATAATGACACGCCAGTGCAAGCTCTAACCCGCCACCCAATGCAGGGCCGTGAATAGCCGCAACAAAGGTTGCTTTCATATTTTCAATACGATTAAAAACATCTTGGCCGCCTTTCGCAATAGCTTCAGCGTCTTCAGCCGTTTCGCACTCTGCCAGCATCGAGATATCTGCGCCAGCAACAAAAGAATTGGATTTGCCACTGACTAACACGACACCTTTGATGCTAGCGTCATTATCAATTTCATCCAAAATGGCGTTAATTTGATCGCCAAATTCTAACTTTAAGGTGTTCATGGACTCATTGGGTACGTCCATAGTTAATATAGCAACGCCATTATCTTGTTTTTTAAGGGTAAATGTATCTGTCATTATTCTGTCTCCACAATCATTGCTGCACCTAATCCACCTGCGGCACACGCAGTGACTAGACCGGTACCACCCCCTCTGCGGTTAAGTTCATTCAGCATTTGAGTAATCATTCGAGTGCCCGTTGCTGCAAATGGATGGCCATAGGCAAGAGAGCTTCCCATGACATTAAATTTGTCCATATCAATGGTTCCCGTAGCCTTGTCTCGGCCTAATTTTTCTTGCGCAAACTTGTCACTTGCGAACATTTTAACGTTAGCCAAGGTTTGTGCAGCAAACGCTTCGTGCATCTCGATAAGGGTTAAGTCATCTAACGTCATACCCGCGTTATCAAGGGCAATAGGCGTAGCATAAGACGGCCCCATCAACATGTCTTCCCACACATCAATAGCGGAAAACGCATAGCTTTTAATGTAACCAAGTGGGGTATAACCTAGGGCTTTTGCTCGGCTTTCAGTCATCATTAAAATGGCCGATGCGCCGTCTGTTAACGGCGTAGCATTCGCGGCAGTAACCGAACCGTGTTTTTTATCAAACACAGGGCGTAATTTTGCGTACCCGTCTAATTTAGAATCAAAGCGTACATTGTTATCTTTTTCCAGTGCCCCTTTGTAAGGTGCAGCATAGGCGGTCATGACTTCTTCACTCAATTTGCCCTGCTCCCAGCTTTCAGCAGCAAGAGAATGAGAACGGTGAGCTAAAGCATCTTGTTCTTGACGAGAAATACCATGTGATTTAGCCATTTGTTCTGCGGTTTGCCCCATAGACAAGCCCGTGGAATATTCAGCAACCGCAGGAGGCACTGGCAACAAATCTTTCACTGATAGTTTTTTCAGTACATTTAGTTTTTGCCCAAGGGTTTTCGTTTTCTGTAAATCCACTAACGCTCTTGCTAAGGTTTTCGATACACCGATAGGAGAAACTGAAGTAGAATCAGCACCACCTGCAATACCGACTTCAATATTTCCAGCCATCATAGCTTCAGCAATATTGACCGTAGACTGAAAACTCGTCGCGCAGGCGCGAGACACACTATATGCATCCGTATGCACATTCATTCCAGTGCCCAACACAATTTCACGGGCGATATTGGGCGCCTCTGGCATTTGTACTACTTGGCCATAAACCACTTGATCAACCCATTTAGGGTCAACGCCATGACGAACCAACAATTCATTTACAACCATTTTGCCCAAATCTACTGCTGGTACGCCGTGAAAATAAGTTGCCATTTTTGCGAATGGAGTACGCAAACCTGCGACGACCGCAATTCTATCGCCATTTCGCGTTGTAACTGATTGTTGTTTAGCCATATGTCACCTTAAATTTTTTTACCGTAAGTGGTCAGACCTGTAATAAGGCAAGATTCTTACAGACTCTCGCGTAAATAGCAAACGTTAGATGCTAAGCATAGTAAATGAAATGCTTGAAAGAAATAAAAGGAACCTTATATAGGTATTATGGTCTAGAAAAAAATAAATATAAAAAGGTTAGTATTTGTATGGCGAAGGCGCCT
Source organism: uncultured Alteromonas sp. (assembly GCA_964449725.1). Taxonomy (GTDB): domain Bacteria; phylum Pseudomonadota; class Gammaproteobacteria; order Enterobacterales; family Alteromonadaceae; genus Alteromonas_F. The sequence goes on from CAYUZL010000055.1 coordinate 3,723, forward strand.
TTTGTTCAGCTACACGATTATTTAGACAGTCAAATTGTAGGGCAGCGTTCCCTAACGACAAACTTACTTATCGCATTAATTGCCGATGGTCACTTATTAGTAGAAGGTCCTCCTGGGTTAGCAAAAACCCGTGCAATCAACGCACTCTCTCAAGGCATTGAAGGCGATTTTCACCGAGTTCAATTTACCCCAGATTTATTGCCTGCGGATTTGACCGGTACTGATATTTACCGTCCAGAAACCGGTGAGTTTAATTTTCAATCGGGCCCCTTGTTTCACAACCTTGTGCTTGCCGACGAAATAAACCGAGCCCCCGCAAAAGTGCAATCAGCCTTGTTAGAAGCAATGGCAGAACGTCAAATTACCGGAGGGAATAAAACTTACCCTTTACCAGAGTTATTTTTGGTAATGGCTACGCAAAACCCATTGGAACAAGAAGGCACATATCCTCTTCCTGAAGC
>CAYUZL010000056.1:0-6984 GCA_964449725.1 uncultured Alteromonas sp.
GTTTCATCTCGTCCTCTATTGCGAATAATGACTCTATCTGCGTTAACTTGTTTTAACGTTGCCTTAGTTCCTTCAATATCGTCACCAACACCATAAGTGTATTGCGCGCCTTTTGATTCAATAATTGCAGCGCCAAATTCAGGCGAGCTACTGGCGACGACTCCAGCAAGCACCAAGTTCAGACTGGTTTCAGGTGCATCTTGTACTACGTCTTGCTCCTGAACTTCAACTTGAACGGCATCGCCAAATAAATTAAGTTGCTGTAATGACCGCAAAATAGCGGAGCTGCTCGTTGAACCAGCTCTAGCTGAAGGCCTGTTTCCATTTTGCTCACTGATATTTTGTGATGATGGTTGTGGCTCTGGTATAATCCGCCAAATGAGGTCTGCGGACAACGCGAGCAAATACAACACCAATACCGCAACAATAACCCTATTGATGTGGCGTTGATATTGGCTAACATAAAGTGTTAGCAATTGTACGTTCAGTTTATCTACAGTCATACTGTACCGAAAAGCTCCAAATTGGCCGCCCATGATAGCCTAGTCATTGCAAAGGCCACAACACTAAAGCGAAAGAGTGACAATTTTTTTACATGAATAAAGACCAGCCAAACACGCAAGAGGTTCCCGTTCGTTTAGATAAATGGATTTGGGCAGCTCGTTTATGTAAAACTCGAAGCCTTGCCAGAGAATGGATTCAAGCGGGTAAAGTCCACTACAACGGGCATAGAACAAAGCCTGGAAAAAATGTGGAGCTTGGCGCCATGGTTAAAATACCAGCAGGTTGGGATACTAAAGAGATAAAAATTTTACATATTGTCGATAAGCGCCAGTCAGCGCCTGTTGCACAAACTTTATACGAAGAAACACTTGCGAGTATTGAAAAACGAGAACAAAACAAAGCTGCAAGGCAAGTTCAAGCTTTTCATAATCCAAAACCCGAACACAGGCCCGACAAAAAACAACGTCGAGAAATTATTAAACTTAAGCATCAATAGTCTGAGTATTCCCTATGACACAAAAAGATTTATTACACAGGTTTGTTTTTAGCGAAGAACACATTCGCGGAGAAATCGTCCAGCTGGATTACAGCGTTAAAGCATTATTGGATAAGGGGAGTTATCCTGCGCCAATTCAAGACTTGTTAGCGAAAATGGCAAGCGCGGCGTCACTTCTCAGCGCCACACTAAAATTTGAAGGTGAAATAAGCCTACAAATTCAAGGGAAAGGCCCTGTCAGTTACGCCATTCTTACCGCCACAAATACGTTAACCTACCGAGGCGTTGCCCGCTGGGATGAAGCCCTAGAGCAATTACCTCAAACCTTTGAAGAGCTTTGTGCAGATGCGGTTCTGGTTATCACCTTGTCACCCAATGAAGGTGAGCGCTATCAAGGCGTTGTGGCGTTAGATAAGCCTTCTCTTGCTCAATGTATAGAAAGCTACTTCGAGCAATCAGAACAGCTGCTTACACGGGTGTATTTGTACAGTGATACAGAACAAGATGTCAAAAGCGGGGGTATGCTACTACAAGTTCTACCACAAAGTAGTGAGGCAACCGAAAAACAAGATGCTGACGCATTTCATCACTTTGCCACCCTTGCTGACACCCTTACCGCAGAAGAAGTATTTTCTTTACCAGTAAAAACCTTACTTCATCGTTTGTACCATGAACACGATATTGAGCTATTTGATGCTGAAGAAATTCACTATGCCTGCACATGCTCACGAGAAAGAAGCCTCGCCGCTTTACTTCACGTAGAAAAGAGCGAGTTGTTGAGTATTGTTGAAGAACAAGGTGAGATAGCCATGAATTGCCAATACTGCCACGCCACATATTCCTTTGACGCTATCGACGTAGAAGCCGTTCATGCGGGAAGTGTGACAGCGCAAAACGGTGCCTCACCACAACATTAGAAGTGTCTTAAAAATTAACGTTGAGGAAGGGTTACTCTTGCTACCAACCCTTTTTCAGCGTGATTGAGTAGTTTAATTTCACCGTTGTGTTTATCAATAATACGTTTAGTAATTGCTAACCCTAAACCCGAACCGGCTCCACCTCTGGCTGCGTCACCTTGAGCAAAAGGCATAAACATAGCGTCGAGAAATTCTTCTTTTATGCCCTCTCCAAAGTCTCTAACTTCGCATACCAAAGTCGACTCGGTATCATCAACATAAGATCGCACTGTAATTTTATCGCTTCCGTATTTAAACGCGTTTTCTACTAAATTATCTAACACGCGTTTTATCGCAACTTTACGCAACAAGGTTAAAGGTAAGGGCTTCAAATCCAATTCAATTTCATGATCGGCTTCTAACTTACGCGCCTGAACAATGTCGTTAATTAAACTATTTAAATTCGCTTTTTCCACTTCTGCATGCTGATCCACCCGCGCATAGTCAATACACTGATCGATAATCGCGTTCATATCTTCAATATCGTGAATTATGCCATCTCGTATCCACTCTTGGTCGTCAGGTAACATTTCAGATGCAAGCCGAATGCGAGTGAGAGGAGTGCGTAAGTCATGGGATATCCCCGCAGTCATGAGCGTTCGGTCATGTTCTAACTGCTGGATCCCTTTATTCATAGAATTAAAGGCCCGAGTCACCAAAATAGTCTCAGTAGTCCCTTGCTCTTCTAGCGGTGGAGGGAATTGGCCTTTGCCGACTTCTTTTGCGGCTTTTTGCAATGCTTGTAGCGGTCTATTTAAATGTCGAACAAATGCCCACCCACCCACGACACTTAGAAAACCTATCACCAGCAAATACATGGTTAAAGGTGATAGATTAGCTTCACTTAAACCAGAAATAGGAATAGCGACCCAAGTATCTGGAAATTCCGACAATGCCACCCACACGACATAAGGAATAGCGTTGCTGTTGTCAGCTTGTGAACTAATACGCACATCGGCTTTGTAACCTAATTGTTCGCCAATTTGCGCAGACATAAAATCATAATTGATGGCGGTGCTCAGGCCTTCGCTTAACGCAGCTTTATCGCTAAGGATTGTGATGGTAGATGTACCAACCGGTACTTTTACCTTTTCTTCATTGTGATTTAGAAACCCCGTATGCTCTAAGGTTGCCACTTGTGTTGCAATCAAGCTATTAATTTGCTGATAGCTAGGCTTAATAAAATAATAAGTAACGGATAAATATGACACAACCTGATTAATAAGCAGTAATACACCAATTAATAAAACGGTTTGTCCAAAAGCACTTCTAGGCAAAAGTCTCACTCAATTTTTACCTTATTTCAATTCACCATCGGGCACAAAAACATACCCCAAACCCCATACAGTTTGTATATAACGGGGGTTTGCCGGATCGACTTCTAACATGCGGCGAAGTCTTGAAACTTGAACGTCAATACTGCGTTCAAGGGCACTGTAATCTCTACCTCTTGCTAAATTCATTAGTTTGTCACGAGACAACGGTTCTCTGGGGTGAGTTACTAGTGATTTTAAAACCGCAAATTCACCACTTGTTAACGTGAGTGGTTGGTCGCCATTAAACATTTCTCTAGTTGCTAAGTTAAGTGAGTACTCACCAAATGTAACCACCTGCTCTTCCTGAGATGGTGCACCCGGTGCCTCTACTGACTTTCTTCGCAATACCGCTTTTGCTCTAGCTAATAGCTCTCTAGGGTTGAATGGTTTCGGGAGGTAATCGTCTGCGCCCATTTCTAAACCAATAATACGGTCGACTTCATCACCTTTTGCAGTAAGCATAATGATTGGCAACTCGTTTTCTTTGTTGCGCAAACGACGACAAATAGACAAACCATCCTCACCCGGTAACATGAGATCAAGTACCATAAGATGAAAGTTTTCTCGCTCTAACAGTCTGTCCATTTGCTCTGAATTGGCGGCTGTTCTTACTTGAAAGCCCTGCTCGACTAAATAGCGCTCAAGTAAACTACGCAAACGCATGTCATCATCAACAACCAAGATTTTAGACGTTTCATGTCCCATAAGCATCACCCTCAATTTATTCTTATTAACTATAACGATAAGTGTATTCTTAAAAAAGAAAACTTATACTTTAACAATGGGTTTCCCCCTAAAATAATGTTACAAACAGTGTATTCACTGAAAGAAAGTCTCGATTTCTCAGGTTTTATTCACTTAGATAAACGTTTTTACGAAGGAATCCCTATGCAAAAGGTCGTCGCTGTACTTATTACAACATTCGCGCTGTTATCATTTAATGTGTTTGCCAAAGATGCGATAGAAACCGGAACGTTCAATAATAAAGCCATTTATGGTTACGATACCGTTGCCTATTTTACCCAAAACAAGGCCACCAAAGGATCTGAAAAATACACCAGCCAATGGCGTGGTGCAGATTGGTATTTTTCATCAGCCGAGCACAAAGCGCTTTTTGATGCCGAACCTGAAAAGTATGCTCCCCAATATGGTGGCTACTGTGCTTATGCAATGGCAGCGGGTAACTTTTACGGAATCGACCCTGATGTTTTCACTATAGATAAAGGCAAACTTTACTTAAATTACAGTGCCGGCGTACAGAAAAAATGGGAGAAAAAACGGGCTGAATTCATCATTGACGCTGATAAAAACTACCCTGATTTAGTCGACTTAACTAAATAATCCTTGTCTAACCTGAATCCTGTTTAAGAAAAGCCGCAACAACTGCGGCTTATAAATGATTTCCTTTAACATATTTGGCAATAAAGTCAGTGTGAGTTGGTAACCCCGCTACGGTTTGTCGCATCGCCTGATTCATCGAGCCTAAGCTTTGTGCAATTTGCTCGGCAGGTATTCCTGACAAAATAGGGTCGCCAAAATTGGGAATAATATTTTGTCCCAGCATAACCGCAATCCAACTTGGCCTAGAAAATAGTTCGTCTGAATCTCTAAACACGCGGCCACCCGCTTTAAATAAATCTATTTTGTGCTGCAAACTATCTGGGATAGACATAGTGCGACAGTAATTCCAAAATTCAGAATCGTCTCTCGTTGTCGCTTTGTAATGCAAAATGATAAAGTCTCTAACTTGATGGAATTCCCGAGTCATTAACCGATTGTATTCATCTCGCACCACGGGGGAAATATCACCGCTAGGATACAAAGAAATAAAACGAGTAATGCCTTGCTGAATAAGAAAAATCGATGTGGATTCTAAAGGCTCTAAAAACCCTCCAGCTAATCCAATCCCGACACAATTTTGATTCCATAACTCATTGCGATATCCGGTTTTAAAACGGATCGTTCTAGGCTCTGTCGCAGGTTTAGCATCTAACCCCGCCATTAACACATCATGTGCAGCGTCATCAGACATAAAGTCGGTACAATAAATATGGCCATTTCCAGTGCGATGCTGAGTAGGAATACGCCATTGCCATCCTGCGCTTTTCGCCGTTGAAATAGTATAAGGAAGCAAGGGTTCAGTTCGCTCTGTTGCGACAGCTTGAGCACTGTTACAAGGCAGCCAGTGGCTCCAATCATGAAACTTAACACCCAAGGTTTTCTCTAAAAGCAAGGCCCGAAAGCCCGAACAATCGAAAAAGAAATCAGCGTCTATGCAACGACCATCGTCTAAGAGAACATGGCTGATATTACCTGACTCACTACTCATCCCCACTTGTTCAACTTTACCTTCAACGCGAATGACGCCATTCTTTTGTGCATATTGACGCAAAAAAGCCGCATAGGCTGTAGCATCGAAATGATAAGCATAGCGTAAATGAGACATAACCGATCTGGGGTTATTATCAGGAGGCGAAAATTTCCCTTGTTTCGCTGCCACCGCACAAATACTGTAATCCTCTAAAGGTTTAGGGTTGCCCTGTTCTCTGGAATGTAGCCAATACTGGTGAAAATCAATCCCATTCATCGCAACGCCATGCTCACCAAAAGGGTGGAAGTAGCTGTCGCCAATTTTGCCCCAATCGCGAAATTGAATGCCTAGTTTAAATGTCCCGTTCGTCGCCTTCATGAAGGCTGCTTCATTGACTCCTAACATCCGATTAAAATTGGCAACATCAGGAATGGTTGCTTCCCCAACGCCTATGGTGCCTATTTGCTCAGACTCAATCAGAGTAATTTTCACGTTTTCAGGTAACAGTACTCGGGACAGCGCAGCGGCAGTCATCCAACCCGCAGTACCTCCGCCGACAATAGCAATATGTTGAATTCGTTTATTCGCTGTCATTGTAAACCTCGCAAGTGCTGCTTTAACTTGGTGATATATAAATGATGGGGTGGCATTTGCTTAGCTAAATGTACTATGCCTTTTTTCATTGCAGTTAGTTTGGCTGCCATATCTTTTTCACTAACTTGATCAGCCAGTTGATCATAATTGTTAGGTTTTCTTGCTAACCCCGCGTGAAGTATTGTCCAATCTTGGGCATTAAAGGGCTCCAAATCAAAACTAGCTACGATTCCTCTATGGTTAAATTGAGTTAGTTTTCGCGCTAATTTTTCACAAACAGAATACCCCACATCATATTGATCATGGTACAACGCCTTGTGGAATAACAGCCCGTGGTCAATGTCATTCAAATACCGTCGATTGTATTCTTTACTTTCTAATTCTAATGCCCTCCCCAAAGGAACAAGTTCAAGCAGTCGCTCTATATCCTTCATCAAAAGAATATAAGGCCCGTGAGTGACAGGCTCTAGCATGTATGCTGAATGACCTATTCCCACACAATTCCCAATCCAAGCCTTTTCATTGTGTCCAAGGCTATATAGGCTATACCCTTTGTGAACATCGCCATTCAATGCTTTTTGTGAAAAATGTAAATTGCAATTTTGAAGGGGGGTAATACTCTCCCACCCATCAGCCCTTCCTCTAACCTGACGATAAGAAGGGCCGGTCTGGACTACCGCTTGGCGCGTGCTTGTAGCTTGGACTTGTCGCTGAACATATCTTTTACCATTGAGTTCAGACAACAAAAAACTTTTTGAGCCACTACAATCAATAAATAAATCTGCGGTTATTTTTATCTCATTATTC
>CAYUZL010000057.1:0-4567 GCA_964449725.1 uncultured Alteromonas sp.
GTATCTGGTGGCGCCCGTGATATCGGTCGTGCTATCTCTGTAAAAATGGCATCAGAAGGCGCCAAAGTTGTAGTTAACTATTTCGACAACGAACAAGACGGCCTTGATACGCTTGAAGCAATTAAAGCAGTTGGTGGTGAAGGTATCATCGTTCAAGGCGATATGACTAAGAGCGAAGACGTAGAGAAGCTTGTTAAAGCAGGTACAGATGCATTTGGTGGTGAAATCCACGCTCTTATCAACGTTGTTGGTGGTTTGGTTGCACGTAAATCTCTTGACGAAATGGACGAAGATTTCGTTAACTTGGTTATGCGCATAAACTTCAACTCTTGCTTCTTAGCAACTAAAGCAACTGTTCCTCACATGCCAGCTGGAAGTGCGATTGTTAACTTCTCTTCACAAGCTGCTCGTGACGGTGGTGGCCCTGGTTCTTGGGCATATGCTGCGTCTAAAGGTGCGGTTATGACTTTCACTCGCTCTATGGCGAAAGAACTAGGTTCTAAAGGTATTCGTGTTAATTCACTAACTCCTGGTCTAATCAACACAACTTTCCACGACACTTTCTCTAAAGATGAAGTTCGTACTAAGCTAGCTGGTATGACTGCTCTAGGTCGTGAAGGTCAAGCCAAAGAAGTTGCTGATTTAGTGTCTTACCTTGCATCTGACGAAGCGTCATTTGTTAACGGTAACAACATTGATATCAATGGTGGCTTAGCGTTCTCTTAAGACCTATCTGGTTTTTAATTACGAAAGACCGTGTTTTTACACGGTCTTTTTTTTGCTTTTTAGTTTTTCTAGAAAAGTGACTTTACTGTCTATTGGCTTTGACAATATTCTTGGAAATGCTGATGATGTTAACTTGCCTGGAACAACATTATCTGCACCTACAGGTATTTTGTTGACTGGTTTAGATTTCATTTTGACGGGTTTTTTGCTCGTCGTAAAGGCTAACTAAAAGAGCTAAAAGATAGCTCTTAATTATGAGTTTGTGCCATTTTATGAGCGCAAACTCAGTAACTTTTCAGATTTGATTTTTTTTACTATACTGAATAATCAAGTGATCGCACATGTAGTATCGTCGTGTCCAAACAGCTTTATTGTACTTTTATATCTTTTTTTTTCTTTTGCTTAACCCTATTGGTTAGCAATGATTTACAAGCTGATGAACATCAGTCATTTTTAATGGCAATACCATCATTTCCTCCATTTTACTTTGCACCCCATTCAATTGAAGCGCGAGAATTTAACCGTAAAGGGATCGCGGCTTTATACGTGGATAATCTCGCTAAGCAAGTTAATTTCCCAATTCACATCATACATATCCCCTATGCAAGAATTACGAGCAGTTTAGAGAAAGGGGAAATTGACGGTGCGATTATGTTTAAGAATAAAGAAGTGAAGCACGCTGCTCAATATATCGGCCCCATCTCTAGCTCTAAGGTGGTTATATTTCCTCAAAAGAATACGCCGATAAAAACGTATCAGGATTTATATGCCTTGAAATCAATTGCTGTTGTTCGAGGTGCTAATTTTGATAACCGATTCGATAATGATGAGCACTTAGATAAGTACTTTGTAAGGGATTACACCCAAGGCGTGAAAATGTTTAAGAGAAAGCGAGCTGGGGCAATTATTGGGGCATTAGAAGGGTTGGATTATAGCTTTAGAAAAGCTGATCTTTTTGAAACAGATTATGGTGAGCCTGTATATCTTTCTGATAAAGAAGTCTGGTTACATGTGTCCAATACCTCGTCTTATGCACAGCAAGCTGCAAAGCTATCTAATGCAATTAATCGTTTACATGAGCCTTATCTTTTTTATTCTTTGTATATGTCCGAGTTAGCTAATAAGAATCTCTCTCGTCTAGGTGATATCACGCTTATTAAGTAATATCACCAATACACTTCGGGGCTATTTTATCAGCTTTGTTTCAGGAAACGCTGCGTGCCACCCAAACCAGAATGCGCGGTGATAAGGTAATCGCTCCAATGCTTCCGTTGTATCTTGCTTAACTAATTGTTGCTCACTTAATAGCCAAGTGTTTCCCTTGTTATCTGTGAGCGTCGAATCATTATCATAGCTAACAAAGTCGATGTTTTTAGGGTTGTATACTCTGTTGGCGCCTGACTTGTCGGTTAGGACGATGAACTTTTGTCGTCCTATTTTGTTTTTATACAGGGTATTTTTACGTAAAAATTCGGTATCGATGGCAAGCTGTTGGTTTGGTGCGCCTGGGAATCTAAGCGCAAGAACTTCTTGCTTGTTTTTTAACCTTTGGTCAGCAAAGGGGGTGTTGAACATGAGCCTGTCGCTAGAAAAATAGTCTTGATATGCAACTCCTTCGTCATAATCTCGCCTGTGTCCGGTATCCAGTGACAGTACACTGCTGTCTGGATGGCGGCGCTTCCATTCCCCCCATGTGGTGGTCACCACGCTTAAGTGTTCAAGTTCAATACCTCTATCAACTAGCGGACCGACTACTGGCTTACCCGTTAGCGTATTCCACAAAGATTGGGTGTCTAAATCGTACATTAATTTATTAGAGCGATATAAGAAGCCACTGGTACCCATTGTATGCTTTGTGCCGGCAAATTCGGTTTTATAGGGAATTACAGTTCCACATAAAGTGCAGTAAACGCCAGCAATGTCCACACCGCCTACTGTGTCTACAAACATTTCATGCCAAGCGAGTATCCGCTTTGGGTAAGCCCTTGCGTCACCGTTAATTTCAATACCAAATACAATATTATCATCGTTGAGATAGGTGGCCGATTTAGCGTTAAGCATTTTGGGGTTGCGCAGTGGGGGAATACCGTCTTGAACAACGCCACCCCACCTAATCTCATCTAAGCGTATTTTGGCTTGAGATTGACGCTGGTCAAAATAGCGGTGAAATCTAGGATCTATATTGACGTAAAGAGAGGCTTTAAATTTTGCGTAGTCTGAAGAAATATTTTGTGGCTGATTCCACAGCCAAAAGAACCAATCATTTAAATGAAACCCAAAAGATTGCTTGGTACGGCGCTCTAAGACATCAAGCAAGCGTTGAGACGTGTAATAATCCCGAGTTAAACTGAGCATTTCAAGGGATTGGGGAATGAGTTCAGGGCTCCAATTTGCATCGATATAAGCGAGTGCTACGTCTATTTCTTTTTTACTTTCTGCAGCTATGAGTTGTTCAAAAACTGAAGCTTTATTCTGAGATAAAGCTGAAAACGAGCAAACAATTACAAAAGCAGTAGTAAGGAGTCGTTTGAAAATTGAAAGGTGCATAAATATTCGCCTTGATGATATATAGCTAATAGAGAACGACGAAATAGGCGTTTAGTTACAGGCGGGATAAAATTGTAATAACTAGAACTTTATACAATAGATGAAGGTAGCGACGAGGAAGGTGTAATTTGGCAATTTTTAGCCTAAAATCAATAACAATATGCTGGTAGCGAGCTTATACGGCGACTGGCATTGATGTCAGTAACTTTTTCAACAACGTGTAGAGCATGACGAATATTAGCGAAGAACGACGTAAACAGCCCCGCAGTAAAGATATATTTTTTAAGTCGGTAGTCGGTGTAAACCTATTAGTCTGGGGATTGATGATCGTTGCTTTGTGGCTTTATCATTATGGGCGACCAGAGTTGTCAGCAGGCTTTTATAAATACCTAGGGGTAACCGTAAGAGAAACGTGGAAGAAAGAATACTTCGACGCGCTAATTACACTACTACAGGGGTCTCTAGGGTTAACCTTGGTTTCAATATTCGCTAGGGCTAGGCGCTCTCGTCGAAAAAACGACGACTTCGGAGTGAATTTGTTTTTACTTATGGTGATTATCATAGTGAGTCTTGTGACACTATTAACGGGTAAATGAAATAAAAGGCTTAAGCAGCCTATAAAAGCCACTTAGGATCTATTTCTACAAATTCAGATGCGCTGTTAATGAGCGAATTTGCAGTTAAGTTCAACACTCCATAAACTGATGTTCTACAGCCATATTTTTTATTCACTGTATCTAACAGAATTGAAAAATCACCATCTCCAGATAACAACAATACTTCGTCAACGTCAGGGGCCTTATCTAGCATATCTATTGTTATACCAACATCCCAATCACCCTTAGCAGTTCCATCTTGTCGTTGAATAAAGGGTTTAAGTTTTACTTCAAAACCAATATGACGCAGTGCATTTTGGAATTTAATTTGCTGACTATCGCCTTTGTCTATTGCATAAGCGTAGGCATATTCAATGGTATAGGTTTCTTTTAGACGCTCAATGAAGGCGCGGTAATTGAATGGGCGTTGGTAGGTATCTCTTGTTGTGTAATAGATATTTTGCACGTCTGCAAATATTGCTATTTTCTTCATGAAATTGGCCTAGATGGAGTGTTCACGGTCATTCTATCACTGATCTCTATGATAAGCGTTGCCTGATTACTTACTTAGCAACCATACCGCGGAATCGTTGACTTAACTTAATAGCCTTTAGCGCCTCTATGTTTATTGATAACATGTACACTTTAGAATCGTTACTTTCTGGCGCGGAGCTAGCTAACGTGAAGACATTTTTATC
>CAYUZL010000058.1:0-8678 GCA_964449725.1 uncultured Alteromonas sp.
CACCTGCATATTAGTTAGAATATGCTAGAAGGAACATTGCATCATGCATCGTCACACACATACTCTCCTGGACCTATAAAAGCACCGCGTACCCTCGACAATATGTTCTTTCTCTCTTTATTGTCTTTCAACTAACATGTGTGTGTGAATCTAGCTCAGAGTGAGTTATTATTTTGTGTAAAATAATAACGATATTGTAAAAGTAACTTGTACTTATATTGAATAAACATATAAAGATTTGGCTGTATCACAAGTCTTTAGTAAACCGAATCATATCTTTTGTATTTTATTGTCAATGTTAAAGGCGTTTAACATTGCATATATCCGGTATTTTACCTCTTAGTCATAAGGTAAAACTTGGTCTTTTCTGTTTGTAGCAGCAGTCATAAAGACTATTTCTTTCCTGAAATAATCCAGCGTTATTCCATTACGCTCCGAGTCCGAATTTATTATTTCAGTGGCAAACTCACCAGAGTCCATTAAGCAGTAATATTAAGCTTTACAGTGAACGAACGTTCTCTATCCATTGAATAACATAACATAAATTCCTTACAGTGGCGAACTCTAAAGGCCACTATCCTGAAAAATTCTAATCTGCAATTAGAATAGCCAAGTAAACACTCTGATTCACAATGCGATAATGATTCACACACTTAAGACATTTTTTAATAAAGATTGAGTTCCACAAAAAACATATAAAAACCTAAAAAAATCGTAACCGTATAAAAATCTAGTTCATCACCATATTGAAAAAACTAGTAGTGCACCATACTAAAGCCTATCAACACCATCATCAACTTTAACTCATCGCATCAACACAACTTTAACTCATCGCATCAACACAACTTTAACTCATCGCATCAATACAACTTTAACTCATCTATAATCAACATCACATCAACAATAACTACAACCCTGTCTCAAAACTAGCTATATAGCAAGTACTGAGTTCAGAAGACAAACGATAAATTTTCACGCGGAGTGAAAATATTTCAATTGTGTATACCCCTGAATACTTTAGGGATGCCCATATTCATCGAAACTACAAGTGGAAATTGAACCGTGGAAGCAGCGACGTGGATGACCATTAAACGACGACTGAGGATACATCTCCAAACAACTATAAATCTGAAGACCAAAAAATAAGGTAGGACAGTGGCACAACATTGTTAATTTTAAGTATAATTAAATCTATTCTGACTCTTTTGGCAACATAACGGAAACTATAATTAAATAGTAGGGCGTAGTAACGAAAACCCTTGTAAACTATAAGTAAGACTGTCGCGGAACACTTTAACTCGATTTAACCTGTTTTGGCTTCCCTTTTATTTAAAACTTTGCAAACCACTTGGTCAATTTAAGAAATACTTTTATTGTTGAAAAATTAATTATTAAACGGCAAAATGGCCGACGTAAATGCAACTCCAAAAGACTCACTACCGGGATCGCCAAAAACCCCCACAAATAACGTAAACAACGTGAGCACACCTAAAAATAAAACAGATGAGAACCAGGTACTCGATCAAAGAACTCTAAATGAAATGAGTCCAATCAGATTTGAACATGAAAAATATCTAGATGCAACACCCCCTTGGGAACAAACCGATAAAGAACAATTAAATGAGTTAATAAAAAAAGGTAAAAACCTGTCAGCAGGTGAACAAAAGACAAAGGAAAAACTTATGACAAAATACCACACAAATATTCTTACTCGTCAAGTTAAATTATTAACTACAGGTTTAAATAACCAGAAAAAAGACTTAAATGAATTTAATAGCGATAGACAGTTAGAAAAAAGAACACTAGAAATAGAGATAGATCAGCTAAGAGCAGCTTTGCAAGACAAATTACTAAGGCCATCAGCCACATCTACGCCTATCTCGCAACAAGAAGAGATTTCACAGTTAGAAGAAAAACTTTTGAACAGATTAAGCGATAAAATGAATCTCACTACAGATGGAAAGGCTAAAACACGTGATGAACTAGTCAAAGGTGTCTATCAGAAGAGTATTGAAGACCCACAATTTATACCTTACCCGTGTGTTAAGGGACGTAATCAAATAGCTAAAATTCCTAGCGCCGCTGATAAAAGATTTAAAGACCTATTAGGAGGTCGACAAGTGTCACAAGACGACAATAACCCAGAAATAACGATGAGAGACTTGGCCCGACTGGTGTCAGAAATAGTAGAAGAACATGATCTAAATGGAAAATGCGCGCTAAAATTAATGTATAGAGGAATGAGAGGAGGTCTGAAAGACACTCTAGAAGCTATGGAAGATACCGACCAACCTTTAGAAGATATTTGGTACAGAGCACAAACTTTAGGAGCGGATCAGCGCTCAGGCTCAGCAGCAATGTATAAACTGCATAATTTAATAAATAACCCAGAGGGGAAACAGCTACGACTATTTATAATTGATGTATGGAATGCCGCGTATGAATCGGGCAATAATATGAATAAGCAACAACGATGGATGTTTGCTAATAACCAAGCTATGCATGCACTCATGATGACAGTAGAAAACTGCATCAGCCCTGTAGTCCGACACCAAATAGACACAGATAAAACGTTTATGGAAAATCACTTACGAAGTGGACCAGACCCACGCCAAATGAAATTTTTTGAATACACCGATATTGTGTGTAAACACGTACCAGATACTACAATGTTGTCTGTGCTACCAGAAAAAAGAATGATGGTTTCCCATTCAAGACAAGTAGCACCAGTTGCGGTTGGAAGTATTGCCCAACCTGTTCCAGTTTTGCCAACAATTAATGTAAATCAGCAACCAAATAGTTATAGACAACAAAATAATTTTAAACAACAAAGAGGAAACGGCTCAAATAGAGGCCAATATAGAAATAATAGGCCACAGAACACACGACAAAATATGAATCAAAATGCACCTAGAGCACCAACCCCATATCCAAATGGGCAAAGAATGAATAATAGATCAGATAATAGAGGACAACCACCTCAACAAAGGCAGCCTAATGCACAAAGATACCAACGACCAGATAAATTAACCATCCCTCAAGAAATAAAAGGTTTATGCTTTGTATGCGCAGACGCAAAGCACGGATGGAAAGATTGTAAAAAATTTCCAAGCACGAGATTTAATTTTGACTTGAAGAGTTGCCAAGATTCAAAATGCGTTGGATATAAAGGATATCATGTGGACAACCATAAAAATTGACATACAGCCGAGAGAACAATTAGTAGCATTAGGTTAAAGGGCAAAGATTGCATTGAGAATGCAAAACTCAGCATACAGAAAAAGATTTTTGATATAGAAAACAAGGTTAATGCGCGAACAGGTACAGGTGCAGTACCATGGTTAACACGAATAATAAGTATATATTTAACATTAGCAATAACATTTGTCATGGACGTATTAGGAACTTATTCAGAATTTACATCTCCAATAATGTATACTTGGAGAGTAATTCAACCGTATATTTGGGGGTCGGGTGCAACGACACCAAATAATGAAAAGTACACAACTAGAATGGTTAGCTCAGTAACTAGATTATATAACCAACAAGACTTTAAAAGTAGTAAGAAACAACCTACGCATAGCGCAGACCTGTTTTTCAAACAGGTTTATAATGAACAAAATGAAGAATGCGACAATGTAGGAACGAGACCCTATTTAGCAGTGTTGCTACCGCAGGGACAAAGGTACTTTTTAATAGATACAGGCAGTGTAGCCAACCTAATATCAGACAAATTAATCCGTGAATATGAACGGAAAGCAGGCCCATTAACAAGAGAACCGGCAGAGGTTAACTTAATTGCCCAAAATAATTCTTCACTCAATATATCCTATAAAGTGAACTTAACGATTGCTCTCTCATCGAATACAGGAATAACCACGGTACAAGTACCATTTTACGTTACGAATACAGACTCAGATGAAGGAATTTTAGGAACGAATTTCCTAAAGTATATATCAGCGAATATAGTGTACCATAAAAACGGAGCACGTCTAAACTATGTCGCAACTAGCAGTGAAAATACCACACAACCTACTATTGTAGAATTACTGGAAGGGGTCATTGTTCAACCTCATCAAAACATAGTAGCACACGCTATAATTAGATTAAACTCAAGCGATAATACAAAAATAGACCCGATAGAGAATAGCCAGCTAGGAAAATACAAAAGGCAACAAGTGCTCCTGAGAGCAGCATTGCCCGGTCCTACGCAAGCCTTGGCTAAGTTTGGCAATGTAACAATGCCATTTATGATACAAAATAATACTGATAATACCATTCAATACCCAAAAGGAACGTTAGTAGGAACAGTAGAATTACTGCCTCAGGGATATGAAACAATTCCACTCTCAAATATGTTCTCGTCAATTAGAACATACAGCTTAGTAAAGCTTAAGAATGCTTTTAACTGCTTTTGCAAAAGAGCAAGCAGTGTCCACACAATTTATAAAGTTTTCTTTTTGAAAACAGAAACAGAAACAAATTTTCGTAACAAATCAACGCTTTCATTGCACCAGGATTATGAACCACAAAACTTACCCTTTCTGATAAGGGGCGACGATATTTACATTGGACCAAGACTTGGAAAAATAACGAAACAAGACATCGAAGCTCTCATGATGAACTTAGCAAACGATGCACACTATTTAATATGTGTCACAGACTATGGAGAATTAACGGTACCAGAACATGACATTGTAGGTTTCATGTCAAACTTCTCCAATAATATAACGATCGAATACTTTAAGAAATTTGCGAAAATGCAAAATGCGCTCTGCGATATACACAAACCGAATAATTACGACACTACAGATTCCGATACAGAATATAAAATAATCCTATTGGCAGGAGGTCATTTACCCCCAATAGAAGGTACATCATTAACGAATTTTGAGTTGGCAGACACCAAAATTGATGCATACAAATCGATCGATACCATTAATGACAAAACGCTAATTACTTTAGCCGTGCACGCACCGGAAATGAGACTGACCAAGGAGTCATATTTACATTCACTATTTCAACAGCTCATATACGATATAGTAAGATCGGACAATAATAAGGCAAACAAAATTAAAATATCATTAAGAACCACAGCTACAACCGTAGGATATACAGAAATTAATAGAGTACTCAGAAAGATTGACATCCATAAATCGGTAGATATACAGAATTCACAAATATTAAACATAAGTTCGACAGTATTTAAGAAACGAGAGAATTGCCCGTGTGCAACTTGTCAACTTGACAATAACCCTTCGACTATAAAGGAATATATCCTTACGTGCTCACAGATAAAAAATGACAAATATATATCAGAAGTCGATGTTGAAGAAGATTATAGAATGCCAACAAACGACGAAGTCGAAGACGATAACTACAGTATAGTAACAAATCTTAACGAAAAAGTAAATACACCAGAAGTATATTCAGACCCGCCCGATGTAGCGGACGAAACAGACCTAAAACAAATCTACGAAGGTTGCCCGGACGCGGACAAGCCTTTCTATGAAGAATTATTTGATATGTTTAAATTCCTATTCACGGCAGATAACACGAAAATTAGAGTAATCCGTGATAGAAGAGTAGCAGTACCACTAAAATTTAAGGGCGATGTCCCAAAAACGAAACAAGTTTTCCCAGCCAGCGCGCCTATGGCAACACGAATACAACATATATTTACTAATTTAGCGTTAAAAGGTATTGCACAGGAAGTTGATGAAGCCCAATTTGTGAGCCCAACTTTCCTTAGAGTAAGGTCCAGAGCTGACCTAGAAACCCTGAAAAGAGATCCAACAGCAAATGTTAAAACAAGACTCATAAGTAGCTATGTAAAACTGAATAAATATGTAGAAGATATTCCTACACAACTACCTGTTATAAAAGAAATGATAACATCTTTATCAAGTTACCAATTTTTAGGAACTGCTGATTTACAGCAAGCATATAGAAGCTTCCCGTTGGAAGAAGAAGCGACGGAATACTTGGCCCTAAGTGCGCCATCCGGAAAAGTATTTAAGATTTTAATCCTCGTAGAAGGAGTAACAAACGCGGTAAGATTTGCCGATAGAGCAATCAGCGATAGCTTAGTTTTCTGCGACCCGACAGAAAAAGATAAGCAAATACCAAAATCCAATACGCCTTGGATTACAGATTTATCAACTCTAAGAGAAGCCTTAGATAGACCAAATAACGGAGATATGCCCGAAAGTAGAACCCGAGAAGCAATTAGCTGGAACGAACTACCGCTAAAACATAAGGAAATGACAATCGAGAAAACTAGAATTAAAATGGAAAAAGAATTTAAAACGCCACAAATTATACGACTCGCAGAAGTATCACACACAGTAAGGGCAGATTCAAAATGTACAACGAATTTCTTAGATGATTTATACATATATGCTATGACAACGGACGGGTTTAAGAGAGCCATAACGTCCCTTTTAATCGATTCATCAAATCACGGGTACCTATATAATGTAAAGAAATTCAGACCCTTCTCGATAATAAATGGAAAAGGAACATGTAAAATATTAGGTTTCGAAATGACAGATCGAACCATAAAACCGCTACAAAACGAAAATAACCCTATCTCAAAATTAGAATACCCAACCACAGTCAGAGGACTGATGAGATGTCTAGGAACATTACAATACCTAGCTCCGTACATGCACTCCTTAACGCCGCTAACAGCATCATTTTATGAAATGATATCAAAAAAGACACTGGCAACAAAAATTGAGTTGTCCAGAGACCAAAAAGTAATATTTGACATGCTAAAAAATAGAGCAACGAATTTAAAGGCTTTATATCTGCCTCTTGCAACAGACGCCTTAATTTTAACAACGGACGCAAGCCACAATGCAGTGGGTGCTTGCCTCTCAGCAATAACAGACAAAAATGAAATAAAAACAGTCAGCTACTTCAGCAAGCTGCTCCCTGCATCGAATCGAAACAAAGGGGGGAGCCTGTATAAGGAGGCCATAGCTCTAGCTCTGTCACTATACTATTTCCGATTCTATGTTTACAGCAACCCTTGCTGCGTACTGACAGACGCCTCAGCTTTAGTAGCACTGATAGTGTACTCCAAGACGAAAAATAGCATTTTACAAAGACTAGCCACCCGTATTAGCAGCTACCCTATAGACTACATATATCATATAGCTGGAGATGACAACGTCACAGCAGATATATTAAGTAGACTGCCAAAATTCAAGCTAGAGACACCCGAACTGATCTTAAGAACGAAAATACAAGATCTAACTAAAGATAAAGTCTACACCGACTTCTTGCCGCAGCGGCAAAAAATGCCCTTCTCAGAGCTAGAAGGAAGAACAGTGGAGAATATGGACAAAATTCTCCCTGGCTTAGATTTAACTGAGCAATGCGAGCTACCAGATGTAGAATTGCCAGGACAAGACGGGTGCGTAGCTGCGTTACACAACGCCGCCATTACACATATACAAGGATTGGGAAGGATGTTTAAATTAAGTAAATGTACATCCAAGAGCGATGACCCTTTTCCGCCACCAAGATTTCCCAAACAAGTAATATCAGCAGTGAATATAAACCCAACTGGAATGCTGACATTAGATTTTTTGAATGAATTACAAATGAGAGACCATACTATGAGCCAACAGATAAAGACACTGCAAAGTAATGATTATATACCCAAGCATTTAAAGAAATACTCACTAAGGGAAGGAAGAATTCTAGTAGGACCTGGACCACTAGGAGACAGAATTCGTTGCACCAAAGAAATGGTAGCCAGAATTCTAGTGCAGTTGCATCTTTTAGGCCATTTATCGATTAAGAAAGTAATAAAGGGTTTCTCTCGCTATTTTTCAACTGGCAGCAACATACGTGAAATTGCAAAATCCGTAGTAAAAGCTTGCCATCGATGTAATAGATTTAAGCCCTTGCAACATCATGACTATGTTCAAGGAAGAGTACACAGAGGTAGTGAACCACTATCACACCTAGTAATGGATCATATAGTAATGCAAAAAACATATTTCGCTAACGGAAAGGCGATCAAGTACATACTCTCAGTATGCGACACATTTTCAGGATTTATATTTGCTTTCCCACAGACAAATATAACTAATGCTTCAGTAAAAAGAGATTTATTAAGCATAAAAGCGATTTTCGGTTTTCACCCCCAGATGTCAATAACTTGCGACAACTCTACAAGTTTTAAATCAACAGAAATGACAGATTTCTTTGAACAAAATGGAATACACGTACACTACGTACTCCCATATTCTTCCCAAAGTGCGGGAATTATTGAAAATAGAAACCGACAAATAAGACAGATACTAGCTCTAGAAATGAATGATGATAAACATTTCACGAATGCTCTGGCGAATGCCATATACTATTTAAATATTAGACCAACAGCAAGCTCCATACTGTCGCCGTATGAGCTTTTCTTTGGCAAAGCCAAGTTTAGTTTCCTCAATTTTAATAAGGACAAATTAGTGGAGAATGCTATAGCTAACGAACAATACTTAATTTACACAACGAATCCTAAACCAAGTGCTCCAAGAGAACACATAATACCAGGTGACATGATTAGAATTCGAGCCTCCTTTACAGGAGTAGTTGATAAACAAGATGAAAAATACCTTGATAAAATTTACGAAGTAGTTAAAAGAAAACCTCACCAAATCACATAT
>CAYUZL010000059.1:0-2862 GCA_964449725.1 uncultured Alteromonas sp.
ATTTTCCTGCTCAGGCTTACTACTGGCCTGGCTTAGTGTGATGATTTTTGGCCCGTTAATAGCCAAACGCCCAATTGTTGCTCGTCAAACCACTTTGATGTTTATTATTAGCTGCGTACAAAAGGTTTTTGCTAGTCGTCCTAAATACCTCGCAAGTACAGGAATGGTTATTGGTATTGCCAGCGCTCTCTTTATAGCGTTTGGCTCAATAAAAACCAATGATGATCCTAGACAGTTTTTTCACGTGTCTCAAAGCTTAATAGCGCAAGAAAAACAGGTTTCTGCTTTAACTCAAGTTTTTGAACCTGGTCGATATTTAGTGGTGGAAGGAACAAATAGTGAAGACATTTACAACACGCTATCGCTATTTTACTCACAACTTGGTTCACATAGACAAAATCTCACAAGTGTATTAGATTGGCTTCCATCAAAAGCATCGCAAGAACAAAATTATAAGTTACAAAGCGCGTTGTATAATGATGGTGGCATAGTCGATTTGTTTTTCCAAAAGCTGGGTATGGCAGAGAGTTACTCAAACGACATAAAAGCGGATTACCTAAACGCAAAGCACCATCACCTGAATTTTACAACGCTACGAAACACAGTCCCATCCCTTCCGCCATTGTGGATTGAAAAAAATGGCTCGATTTATAGCTTTGTACTCATAAAAAAGAACAGTGATTTAGAAAAAATAGCCTTGATTAGCCAGCAAATCGACAATATTTCGTATATCAACTCGTTAGGTGAAGCGATATCTGCATTAAAAGATCAACGCATCAAGGCAACCAAACTATTAGCTGTAGCTTATTTGCTTATCGCTATCATGTTATTTTTTTACTATCGACAACTTTCATCTATTACGCTTTTACTTATTCCCCTAGTCGCGAGTTTAGTTACCATTGCCTCCGTAGCATTTATTGGTCAATCGGTTACTGTGTTTCACGTTATGGCTCTTTTTTTAGTGTTAGGTCTAGGTATGGACTATATAATTTTTGCAAAAGAAATGACCGACACACACGCCGTCACTCAACAAGCTATTCTTCTGTCTGCGGTCACAAGCTTGTTGTCTTTTGGCCTACTTGCATTTAGTTCTATGCCTATAGTCAATGCGTTTGGAAGTACTATTTTAATAGGCAACAGTATTAATTTTATTGCGGCAATATGCCTTTTTGGCCTAGCCAAAAATAAGCGGAGTAAAACACAATGACAGATAAAAGACGGGTTTTGGTAACAGGTGCTAGCGGTGGTATTGGTAAAGCAACGGCAATCGCACTGGCCGCGCAAGGCTTCGATATAGCCGTACATTACCGAAATGGCAAAGACGCAGCAAATGAGGTTGTCGACACAATTAAAGCTGCCGCAGGTAGTGCAAGAACCCTATCCTTCGATGTTACCAATAGAGCGGAAACTCGCTCTGTATTAGAAAACGACATTGAACAATACGGCGCCTATTATGGCGCCGTATGTAATGCCGGTATCACTCAAGATAACGCATTCCCCGCGATGACAGAATCTCAATGGGATGGCGTTATTCACACAAATTTAGATGCTTTTTACAACGTATTACACCCCATTGTGATGCCAATGATACGTCTTCGCCAAGGCGGACGAATTATCACTTTATCATCTGTGTCTGGGTTGGTAGGAAACAGAGGGCAAACGAATTATAGTGCATCAAAAGCGGGGGTTATTGGTGCCACAAAATCTCTCGCGATGGAATTAGGTAAACGTAAAATTACCGTTAATTGTGTTGCACCTGGCGTAATAGAAACAGGAATGATTGAGGGTGTGTTTGCCGATGAAGCAAAGAAAATGATACCTCTGGGCAAATTTGGCCATGTTGATGATGTAGCTCATGCCGTAAACTTTTTAATGTCAGACAACGCAAGCTATATCACGCGACAAGTGATTAGTGTAAATGGCGGTATGTGCTAATTGAATTACACTTGGCATAACGCTATATTTACACGACTAAATCTCAACATAAAGGAACTAACTATGAGACTCTTTTATTCTATTATTCTCACTTTATTGCTTTCGTTCAATGCTTTTGCAGACATCACTGATGGCGAACAAAGAATTATCGACATGCTTTTATCTGGTGATTTGCAACGAGCAAAAATGGCAGCTAAAGCCATTGAAGATGCCAGCATAAAAAACACCGAAGTCATTGATGTAGCAGCAGAGGTTTTATTAACAAAAACGCCTCATATGTATACCTCAGATGTCGACGCATTAGCTTGGATTGCGCGAGCCATTGGATCTACAGAAAACGACCGTTATTACAGCGTTTTATATGATATTTTAGTTTCCTCCAAAGAGAAAAAATTTACTCGCCATGTAAAAAAAGCATTGAAAAAAGTGGGTAGTGGAAGCGGTGAACAGTACGTAGCAGGAATGTATGCCTTGCCAAACAACCTGTATGCCAAAGAAAGTGACGAAGTGCGTGATAAGCGTAGTTTGGATTTATTAATGGAAGGGACCTTAGCTAGTGCAAAAATTGCCGCGAGACGGATTGCAGAAACCAACACGCAAACTATAGAAGTCACAGATACAGCCGCTGAAATATTAGTGACTTACTACGCCACTGCAACTGATGCTCAAATTGACACTCTATCCTGGATAGCAACCGCATTAGGCCAATCAAAGACCGGTCGCTATGCCCATTTATTGTCTGAAGTTGAAATAAGTGGTGCTCACCGCAAATTGCGCAAATACGCAAAAGCCGCGGCTAAATTGCATGGGCAGCCTCAGGGTAAGCAATACGAAAAAGGCATGTTAGGTAAAGCAATTCCTACCTATGACTTTTAACGGTAAATTATAAAACGATAATAATAAGGTTTAACTGTATCAACTATAAAT
>CAYUZL010000060.1:0-2740 GCA_964449725.1 uncultured Alteromonas sp.
ACCCGAATTCATTGGCGATAGGTTCTACTCAGATGGTGCTCGTATTGTTGCCATTGCGTGCTTAATTATTGCCTCGGTCACATACATCATTGGGCAAATGAAAGGGGTGGGCGTTGCTTTTTCTCGGTTCTTAGATTTGCCTTATGAAGTGGGTTTGTATGTTGGTATGGGTGTGGTTTTTGTTTATGCGGTACTAGGTGGAATGAAAGGGATCACTTATACCCAAATTGCTCAATACGTAGTACTTATTTCGGCCTATACGATCCCCGCTATCTTTATATCCTTGCAGTTAACCGGTAACCCTATTCCTCAAATTGGGTTGGGCTCGACATTAGCTGATGGTAGCGGCGTGTTTTTACTCGACAGGCTCGATGCGGTCGTCACCGATTTAGGCTTTAAAGAATATACTACGGCCAAACTGGGTAACTCGTTGAATATGTTTGCCTATACCTTATCGTTAATGATAGGTACTGCGGGCTTGCCACACGTTATCATGCGCTTCTTTACCGTGCCTTCAGTACAGGCTGCGAGAGCATCAGCGGGCTACGCCTTAGTTTTTATCGCATTGCTTTACACTGTGGCGCCAGCCGTGGGCGCGATGGCAAGGTTTAACCTAATTAACACCATAGAGCCAGTTGCAGGAGAGCAACTAGAATACGAAAAACGTCCTCAGTGGTTTAAAGATTGGGAAAAGACCGGCTTATTGAAGTTTGAAGACAAAAACGGTGATGGAAAAATTCAATATGTTGCCGATGCTGATAAAAATGAAATGGTCACTGTAGATCGTGACATTATGGTGTTGGCGAATCCGTCTATTGCAAACTTGCCGAACTGGGTTGTTGCTTTAGTGGCTGCCGGCGGCCTAGCCGCAGCACTTTCCACTGCTGCGGGTTTGTTGTTGGCTATTTCCTCTTCGATTTCTCATGACTTAATGAAAAGTGTGCTAACGCCAAACATGTCAGAGAAAAAAGAGCTATTGGTTGGGCGTATCACTATGACAATTGCAATTCTCTTTGCGGGCTACTTGGGGCTTCACCCCCCAGGGTTTGCTGCTGGAACTGTGGCATTAGCATTTGGGCTAGCGGCGTCATCAATCTTTCCTGCGCTTATGATGGGGATTTTCTCAAGAACCATGAGTAACAAAGGCGCTATTGCCGGTATGAGTTCAGGTATTGGCGTGACTATGCTGTATGTATTTCAACATAAAGGCATTATGTTTATTCCTGGAACGTCCTTCCTTGGCGACATGAACGCAAATTGGTTCTTTGGTATTTCACCTGAAGCCTTTGGTGTTGTAGGGGCGCTGGTTAACTTTTCAGTAGCCTTTATTGTACTGAAAATGGGTGAGCCAGCACCGAAAGAAATTGAAGATATGGTTGATAACTTCCGCTCACCTCACGGAGAGATAAAAGCGGCACATAACCATTAATTTGCTTTGTTATTGAAATCAAACACCTCAATTAAAGTTGGGGTGTTTACATTTACTTGGGGTTTTCTATGTATCAAGCTTTTTTAAAACTCAGTCGTCATACTAAAATTGCACTGTGTGTTGCGCCAATTCTAATAATTCTAGGATGGGCAGCATCTGATATATGGGCTGAAAGCCAAGCTATGAAGCCGCGATTTTATGAAATGAAACTCAGTAAGCAAGGATGTGACTTAGTCAGCAAAAATTGCGTATTGGGCTCGGGTGAATTTGAATTAAACTTATATCAAGAAGGCAATGTCACTACATTGAATTCAAGTTTTCCTTTGGATACAGCTACCTTGTTTTTGGTTGATAATTACGATGAATCAGTGGTGTTTCGTATGGGTATGAAAGACTCTCCTTACTATTGGTACAGAGAGACCCCTTTGAGTGAGTTTGTGAAGGGCACAGGCTCACAACAAAAAATACGATTAATTGCGACGGTTAAAGGTGGCCGATATGTTGGAGAATTTATAACTAATAACACAGTAAACTGAGGTCTTTATTGAATCACCCCTTCATAGTGTTTATCCTTCCAGCTTGTGCCCTTTATAATTAGCATTAGCGTTGTACTATGAACTACGATATTCCCGTTTTGAATTTAAAAGATCAAGTTTCTGATGCTGAATGGCAAACTCGAATCGAGCTTGCAGCTGCATACCGATTAATGGTTATCCACCAATGGGACGATCTTATCCATACTCATATTTCTGCCCGTATTCCTGGGACAGAAGACGTACTAATAAACGCATTTGGTTTAGCGTTTGAAGAGGTCACTGCGTCCAATTTAGTGAAAATCGATATTCACGGTAATATTATTCAGCCAAATTGCCCTTTTGAAATAAACCCAGCGGGTTTTACTATTCACAGCGCCGTACATATTGCTCGGCCAGAGGCTCAGTGTTGTTTGCACTTACACAATGCAGATGCCATTGCTGTTTCGAACAGTCCTCAAGGCTTAAAGCCTTATAGCCAATATTCAGCATTTGCTTTAGCCAGTATGAGTTACCATGAATATGAAGGCTTAGCCGTAGATCACGATGAAATCGCACGTATACAAGCGGATTTAGGCTCTGCTAATTTCATGTTGTTGCGCAATCATGGTGCATTAACTATGGGAGTGACTATTGGCGACGCTTTCATGCATATGTATGACCTGCTTCGAGCCTGTGAAATTCAAGTTAAAATGCAACACGCTACAGATGAGCCATTCATTGAAATTAACAAAAGTGTTATTGATGGAATTAAAGCACAAGCAAATATAGTACATAC
>CAYUZL010000061.1:0-4677 GCA_964449725.1 uncultured Alteromonas sp.
CCTTAATAGACACGTTTTACTGCTCGTGCTCTCGGAATTTTCGTACAGCTTTATCAAGTGCACCATTAATAAACTTATGACTTTCTTGGGCACCAAAGGTTTTTGCTAATTCAACTGATTCGTTGATCACAACGCGATAAGGAATATCAATACACTCTTTCAACTCGAAAGTCGCAATGCGTAAAATCGCCTTTTCAATTGGATCGAGCTCTTCCGGCAAACGACCGAGATAGGGCTTAATCGCAATATCCAATTCGTCGGCATGCTCTCCAACACCGCGGATAAGACGTTTGAATAAAGCCGTATCGACCTTTTTCATATCATTGCTAGTGGCCATACTTAATTCGACTTGCTCGATGGCATTACCACTTAACTGCCAAGCATAAATGCCTTGAACAACAAGCTCTCTAGCGCGGTGACGGTTTGATACTTTCACTCGTTAGGCTCCAAGCGCTTCATCAAGAGAAGCCATTACGTTCACCATTTCTAACGCACCTAATGCAGCTTCAGAACCTTTGTTCCCCGCTTTAGTACCTGAACGCTCTATCGCTTGTTCAATGGAATCTGTGGTAATAACACCAAAAGAAACTGGAATATCGAAGTCTAAACTCACTTGTGCTAAGCCTTTATTACATTCACCAGCAACAAAATCAAAATGAGGTGTACCACCACGGATCACTGCGCCTAATGCAATAATTCCGTCGAACTGCTTAGATGCTGCTACTTTTTTCGCTGCTACAGGTAACTCGTAAGCACCGGGTACGCGAACAATTGTGATGTCTTGTTCGTTGACTTCACCATGACGCTCAAGTGTATCGATTGCTCCTTCAAGCAAACTCTCAACGACAAAGCTATTAAAACGAGATACAACTATCGCAAATTTTTTGCCAGTGGCTCTCATATTGCCTTCGATAACGTTCATGGTAAATTCTCCAATTTTTAAACGGCGCGAAGTATACCCTAATGGCTGATTAGCCGCCAGTACACATCGCACTTTAACCTCAAGGGTAAATTAGTCGTCGTCAGACAACACGGTTTCCACGACTTCTAGGCCATAACCTGAAAGTGAATGGTATTTCACAGGCTTACTGAGTAAGCGCATTTTAGTCACACCTAAAGCCGCAAGAATCTGACTACCCACACCGATAGTTCGTGATGAACCCTTCCATGTCGCACTCTGAGGCTTTTGTCCTTGGTCTTCAGCACTAAATTGACGTACCAGCTCAGGTATATTTTCTTGATTTCCCAATACCACCAGCACGCCATCTTCACTGGCTATGCGCTGCATTGCTTGCGGTAGCGTCATAGAACGGCTAATTGAACGGGTCGAGCCCAATAAATCACCTAGGGTATTGTGTAAATGCACTCGAACCAATGTAGGGTTGTCAGTAATCTCGCCGTGCTTTAACGCATAATGCACTTGGTTATCGATAGTGTCTTTATAAGTATGTAACTCAAAATCGCCATATTCTGTAGGCAAATTACATTGCGCCACTTTTTCTATGGTGGTTTCATTTAAGTTTCTATATTCAATTAAATCGGCAATAGTACCAATTTTAATATTGTGCTTTTGTGCGAAAACTTCGAGCTCTGGACGACGGGCCATTGAGCCATCATCATTGAGTATTTCAACAATGACACCAGCAGGTTCACAACCGGCTATTCTAGGTAAATCGACCCCAGCTTCAGTATGCCCTGCTCTGTTTAACACTCCGCCTTCTTTGGCGATAAGCGGGAATATGTGGCCTGGCTGAACAATGTCGCTTTCTTGCGCATTTTTATTCACCGCGGCTAAAATGGTCGCCGCGCGATCAGCCGCAGATATACCTGTGGTCACGCCTTTGGCCGCTTCAATTGATACGGTAAAGTTAGTGGAGAACTGCGCACCGTTATTATCGACCATTAAAGGAAGGTTGAGCGTTCTACACCTTGCTTCAGTCATTGGTAAGCACACTAAACCTCTAGCGTGGGTCACCATGAAATTAATCGCTTCTGGCGTTACATGCTCAGCGGCCATGATTAAATCGCCTTCGTTTTCTCTGTCTTCGTCATCCATCAGAATGACCATTTTACCTAAACGAATATCTTCGATAATTTCTTCTATGGAGTCTAACGCCATTGTATATCTCTACCTATTTAAACGAGGCTTATTTTAAGTAACCATGCTCAGCTAAAAATGCTTCTGTTATTTTTGAAGACGTGGGCTGTGCCGCTTTTTCGCCTAGTAACAAACGCTCTAAATAGCGGGCAATCAGGTCAACTTCTAAGTTAACTTTAGTGCCTGATTGGTATGTGTCAATCACGGTTTCTTTTACCGTATGAGGAATAATCCAAAGCATAAAGCGTGCGCCGTCGACCTTGTTTACCGTTAAACTGGTTCCGTCCACAGTAATACTGCCTTTATGGGCAATATATTTAGCCAGCTCACCCGGTGCTTTCACCCAAATTTCCATGTAATCAATGTGGTCGATAATGGTGTCAATTTCACCCACACCATCAACATGTCCGGATACAATATGACCACCTAAACGCCCGCCTACTTGCATTGCTTTTTCTAAATTCACTTTGCTGCCATTTTTGTAATCAGCAAAACCCGTCAATTTAAGTGTTTCTGCGGAAACATCAGCTTGGTAAAAATCGTTAGCAAAATGCACAACGGTTAAGCATACGCCGTTAGTCGCTATGCTATCGCCAAGTTTAACATCAGACATATCTAAGCTATGGGTTGCTACGGTAATTCGGCAATCATCGCCTTTTCGCTCAATCGCCGTTAACGTACCAACAGCTTCAATAATACCAGTAAACATTAATCACCTTTATTCTGCGCGTGTTCATTAACCTTCAAACACATAGGTAAGACGAATGTCGTCACCAATTTGTTGGTTTTCTTTGAGTTTTAATTTCGGTGTTTCAGCTAACGCTTCATAATGAGGTAAAGCCACCAAAGGCGCACCGCTGTGGCCTATAACCGTAGGAGCCAAATACACAACAAGCTCATCCACTAAACCTTCCGCAATAAAAGCACCGGCAAGCGTCGCGCCCGCTTCAACTAAAACAGAGTTACATTCCTGCTTAGCTAAATACGCTAACGCGCTTTTTAAGCACGGGTAGCCGTTATCATTTGTATCAAAATGAACAGAAACACTGTCTGAAAAGCTGCGCTGCGCTTCATTGTTACGGGTTACCAACAAGGTTGCTTCACCGTCATTAAACAACTGTGCCGACGGTGATAGTGGCGTGTTACCCTCAACCACCACTCGCAACGGCTGGCGAATAGCCTGTTCAGGGTAATCCTCAAATTGTGCTTGCTCGGGCCGAACAAGTAAACTTGGATTGTCATCTCTTACTGTTCCACTACCCGTAATAATCGCGCAGCTTTTAGCTCGTAAGTGTTGAACATCACGACGAGCACATGGCCCAGTAATCCATTGACTTTCGCCATTTTCCAACGCAGTTTTGCCATCTAAGGAAGCGGCCAACTTTACGCGTACATAAGGCATTCCTGTAGACATGCGTTTCAAGAAACCAAGATTCAGTTGTTTAGCTTGTTCACTCAACACTCCAGTGACAACCTTAATACCTGCGCTTTCTAGACGACGAATGCCATTACCATTTACATTGGGATTTGGGTCGTTATTCGCAATAACGACACAGGCAACACCCGCTTTAATTAGGGCATCAGCACAAGGGGGCGTTTTGCCTGTATGAGAACACGGCTCAAGTGTTACATAGGCGGTTGCGCCCTTGGCTTTTTGACCCGCTTCTTTTAATGCGTGTACTTCAGCATGGGGCTGACCCGCTTTCATGTGAGCACCCGTACCCACACAAATATTGTCAGCCGTGATTATAACACAGCCCACATTAGGGTTCGGAGAGGTGGTATATTGGCCTTTTTGCGCAAGGGCTATTGCTTGTGCCATCCAATATTCATGATTGTTTTGAGCCACACTATTCGGGTTCATTGAGCTTCGCTATTTCTTCGCCGAACTCTTTAATATCTTGAAAAGAGCGATACACAGACGCAAAACGCACATAGGCCACTTGATCAAGGCTTTTTAATGCATCCATGATCAAGTTACCCAAGTAATTACTTTGAAGTTCCCTTTCGCCCGTAGCGCGAAGCGTTGACTTGATAGACAAAATACAGCGTTCAATATGCTCAGTGCTCACTGGGCGTTTTTCTAACGCACGTTGTAAGCCTGCGCGTAATTTATCTTCATTGAACGGTTCTCTAGAGCCATCTCGCTTGATAACTCTAGGCATGACTAATTCTGCACCTTCAAACGTAGTAAAACGTTCTTTACAACTTGCGCATTCCCTACGTCGTCGTACTTGCTGCCCTTCTGCAACCAAACGTGAATCAATCACTTTTGTCTCATGGGTGGAACAGAAGGGGCAAAGCATTAAGCGTAAACCGGGAACTGGTTACACAAGGCGACGACTTCACCTTTAACACGTTGTTCTACGCTTTCATCACCAAGGTTATCAAGTACATCACAAATCCAAGTGGCAACTTGTTTTGCTTGTTCTTCACCAAAACCACGACGAGTAATTGCTGGCGTGCCAATACGTAAACCACTGGTTACAAACGGAGAACGAGGGTCGTTAGGTACAGAGTTCTTATTCACGGTAATATTCGCACGACCTAAGGCAGCATCGGCGTCTTTACCCGTAATA